>JBEIVL010000010.1:0-42250 GCA_040373885.1 Aphanothece sp. | reverse complement strand
CCTGCCGATCCCTGGACCACCGCCGCGATCCCCGATCAAACCGGACGGCTGATTCTGGTCACTGGAGCCAACAGCGGCTTGGGCCTGGAAACGGTCCGGGCCCTGGCGGCCCGCGGCGCCACCGTGGTGTTGGCCTGCCGTTCGCCCCAGAAAGCAGCAGCGGCCCGGGCCCAGCTCCTTAGCGATCTGGCCCGTCAGAACTCCGCCATCCCCCACGGCGCCCTCGATTGCCTCCCTCTGGATCTGGCCGATCTGGCCAGCGTCGCCACCGCCGCCGACAGCGTGGCCCAGAGCTATGGGCGCCTTGATCTGCTGATCAACAACGCCGGGGTCATGGCCCCCCCGCGCACCCTGACCCGCGATGGCTTCGAGTTGCAGTTCGGCACCAACCACCTCGGCCATTTCGCCCTCACTCAGGCGCTGCTGCCCCTGCTCAAGGGGCAACCTGACGCCCGGATCGTCACGGTCACTTCCGGGGCCCAGTATTTCGGCCGTATCGATTTCGATGACCTTCAGGGGGAGCGGCGTTACGACCGCTGGAAGGCCTACAGCCAGAGCAAGCTGGCCAATGTGATGTTTACCCTCGAGCTTCAGGCACGACTGGATGCCGCCAACCTCGATATTCGCGCCCTGGCCGCCCACCCCGGACTCGCTCGCACATCCCTGCAGCCCTCATCGATTGCGGCCAGTGGCTCCTGGCTCGAACCCATCGCCTATCGGCTCATGGATCCGCTCTTTCAGACGGCCGCCATGGGGGCCCTGCCCCAGCTTTACGCCGCAACGGCCGAGGCGGCGTTGCCTGGAGGGCATTACGGTCCCGATGGCCTCGGGGGAATTCGCGGTTGGCCCAGGCCGGTGCCGGTTGCTCCTGCGGCCCTTGATGGCGCGAGCCGGCAGCGTCTCTGGCAGGTGAGTCAGGAACTGTTGGCCAGTTGTCGTGCTTGGCCCCAGCACGATCTGCTTTAAAGCAGGATCCTTGCAAGAATGGTTCCTAGGCCCCTGGAGTCTGGAAACTCATCCGTCCCATGCGGCCAGATCCCCGCTATGCACCTCCTGGTCGGAAGGGTTCTCAGCCTGAGGCGCCATGGGCCAGGGCGAGAAATTCGGGCTTGTGGCTCAGTTGATTTTGTGACTGGCCAATAATTTGCTCTCCCCGCTGCCAGGCGCAGGTGCGTGAGAGGAATTCAAGTTCATCAAACCAGGTGGATTTGGTCATTTGACCACCATGCATTCGATAGTGATAAACATAAGCATCAATCAAGACGCCCGGAGCTGTGCAGGTTACTGCCATCATCATGCCTAGATCTTCACCTTGGGACAGGCCCATCCAGCCGCCGATCCGCTTAAGCAGATTGGTTTCGACCAACAGGCTGGTAGGACCCAGGGGAATCGGGTGCTTGGGTGTTGGCCAGGCACGCCAGACATCACCCGGTGCACAGGGGCCAGGCGACATGATTTGGGTTTTGTTGTCTGAATTCTCGCTTAAGTAACCTGCCGCCCAAAGAGCATTGGCCTGGCCATGGATGGCATCAAGACGTTGATCTATCGAGTGGGGAGGCAGTAGGTCGTCATCATCGGCGCTCGTCACCCAGGCACCGCGGGCAATGACAAGGCCAAGATTTCGGCAGGCGGCCTGGCCAATCGGTCGAGGTGAAGCAATGACTGTGGCTTGCTGGCGAACAACTGGGGGAATGGTGTCTTGATTGTTGCCATCAACGACAATCACATGCTCAACATCACATTGATTGTGCTGGAGGCTTTGGTTGAGTTCCACCAACATGCTTAGCCTGTCAGGGGCAAGCCTGGTGGGAGTGATCACGCTAACTAGCATCTAGCTTGTAGGGCTTGGTTGGAATTTTGGGGTACGTTTGATTTTTTGATTTTAGACGCGCTTTTGCATTCTGGTGGTTGGGTGCCGCATGGTTAGCGCCGCGTGGGAGGACTTGAGTTCAAGCAGATGGAATTTACTTTTTTTTGAACTTCCCCGGGGAATCCCCTTCGCTTTCTGGGAATTCAAGCGTGGCTTGTCAACGTACCCCTCACCTTACGTCCCTAGAATCTGCGGCTGCCGAAGGCCCTTCATGCCCCGTGCCACAACCGCCGCCGGCAAGGGCCAGCCTCTGCGCGGATCCCAGTCCACCTTGGTTGAGAAGGCCGCCCTACAGACCCTCAACGGTGGCAGCCTGGAGAATGTGATCCGGGTGCGGGGTGCCCGTCAGCACAACCTGCGCAACGTCGATCTCACGATTCCCCGCGACAAGCTGGTCGTGTTCACCGGCGTCAGCGGTAGCGGCAAGAGCTCCCTGGCCTTCGACACGATTTTCGCGGAGGGTCAGCGGCGCTACGTCGAGAGTTTGTCGGCCTATGCCCGCCAGTTTCTGGGCCAGGTGGACAAACCCGATGTCGATGCCATCGAGGGCCTGTCGCCGGCCATCTCGATTGACCAGAAATCCACCAGCCACAACCCTCGCTCCACCGTCGGCACCGTCACTGAGATCCAGGACTATCTGCGCCTGTTGTTCGGCCGCGCCGGCGAACCCCACTGCCCCCAGTGCGATCGCGCCATCCGACCCCAGACCATCGACCAGATGGTTGATCAGATCATCACCCTGCCCGAGGGCACCCGCTTCCAGCTCCTGGCCCCGGTGGTGCGAGGCAAGAAGGGCACCCACGTCAAGCTGTTGTCGGGACTGGTGGCCGAGGGATTCGCCCGGGTGCGCATCAATGGGGAGGTGCGGGAGCTGGCGGACAACATTGAACTCGACAAAAACCACGCCCACAACATCGAAGTGGTCGTGGATCGTTTGGTCGCCCGTGAGGGCATCAATGAAAGGCTCACCGATTCCCTGCGCACGGCCCTGAAGCGCGGCGAGGGTCTGGCCCTGGTGGAAGTGGTGCCCAGGGATGGCGAATCCCTGCCCGAGGACCTGGAACGCGAGCGGCTCTATTCCGAAAATTTTGCCTGCCCCGTTCACGGCGCCGTGATCGAGGAGCTGTCGCCGCGATTGTTCTCGTTCAACAGTCCCTACGGCGCCTGTCCTGATTGCCACGGCATCGGCCACCTGCGCCGCTTCACCCTGGAGCGGGTGGTGCCCGATCCTTCCCTACCCGTGTATGCGGCTGTCGCCCCCTGGAGCGACAAGGAGAACAGCTATTACTTCTCCCTTTTGTATTCGGTGGGAGAAGCCTGTGGCTTTGAACTCAAAACCCCCTGGAATCAGCTCAGCGACAGTCAGCGTCAGATCCTGCTGCATGGCAGCGGCGAACCCATCTCCATCCAGGCTGACAGCCGCTATCGCAAGGGCCAGACCTACACCCGCCCCTTCGAGGGAATCCTGCCCATCCTCGAGCGCCAGTTGCGGGATGCCGGCGGTGAGGCGGTGCGCCAGAAGTTGGAGAAATTTCAGGATCTGGTGCCCTGCGCCAGTTGCCAGGGACTGCGTCTTCGCCCCGAGGCTCTTGCCGTCAAGGTTGGGCCCTATGCCATTCATCAGCTGACGGCGGTCAGCGTGGCCGAGACCCTCGCCGCCGTTGAGGCCCTGATGGGGGTGGGCTCCGCCGAAGGCTCCACCCCCCTTCTCAATGAGCGCCAGATTCAGATCGGCGATCTGGTGCTGCGGGAAATTCGCATGCGCTTGCGGTTCCTTTTGGATGTGGGCCTCGACTACCTCAGCCTGGATCGGCCCGCCATGACCCTCTCGGGCGGTGAGGCCCAGCGCATTCGCCTCGCCACCCAGATCGGTGCCGGACTCACCGGAGTCCTGTACGTGCTGGATGAACCCAGCATTGGCCTGCACCAGAGGGATAACGATCGCCTGCTCGCCACCCTCACCAAACTGCGCGATCTGGGCAATACCCTCATCGTCGTCGAGCACGACGAGGACACGATCCGCGCCGCCGATTACCTCGTGGACATCGGTCCTGGAGCCGGGGTCCACGGCGGCCATATCGTCGCCGAGGGGTCCCTGCAGAACCTGTTGGAGGCCGAAGATTCCCTCACCGGCGCCTATCTCAGTGGCCGCCGTGCCATCCCCACCCCCGCCACACGGCGGGAGGCGGGCAGCCGCCGTCTGCGGCTTGTCAATTGCAACCGCAACAACCTGCGCGGCATCGATGTCGACATTCCCCTGGGGCGCCTGGTGGCGGTGACGGGGGTGAGTGGCAGCGGCAAGAGCACCCTGGTGAATGAACTGCTGCACCCCGCCCTCGAGCACCAGCTGGGCCTCAAGGTTCCCTTCCCCTCAGGATTGGAGGAGCTGCGGGGCATCAAGGCGATCGACAAGGTGATCGTCATCGATCAGAGCCCGATCGGTCGTACGCCCCGTTCCAATCCAGCCACCTACACCGGCGCATTCGATCCGATTCGTCAGGTGTTTGCCGCCACGGTGGAGGCCAAGGCCCGGGGCTATCAGGTGGGTCAGTTCAGCTTCAACGTCAAGGGGGGGCGTTGTGAGGCCTGTGGGGGCCAGGGGGTCAATGTGATTGAGATGAATTTTCTACCCGATGTTTATGTGCAGTGCGACGTTTGTAAGGGCGCTCGCTACAACCGCGAAACCCTACAGGTGACCTATCGCGGCCATACCATCGCCGATGTGCTCGAAATGACGGTTGAGCAGGCCGCCGAGGAGTTTGCCGCCATCCCCCAAGCCGCCGATCGCTTGCGCACCCTCGTGGACGTGGGCCTCGGCTACATCAAGCTTGGCCAGCCCGCTCCCACCCTCTCCGGCGGTGAGGCCCAGCGGGTGAAGTTGGCCACCGAACTCTCCAAGCGCGCCACTGGTAAAACGCTTTATCTCATTGATGAACCGACCACCGGCCTCAGTTTCTATGACGTGCACAAGTTGATGGAGGTGATGCAACGGCTGGTGGATAAGGGCAATTCGATCCTGGTGATTGAGCACAACCTCGATGTGATTCGCTGTGCCGACTGGTTGATTGATTTGGGCCCTGAAGGGGGTGATAAGGGCGGGGAGATTGTGGTGACGGGAACTCCGGAAGAGGTTGCTGAGCATCCCTCCAGTCATACGGGCAGGTATCTCAAGCAGGTGCTGGCGCAGCATCCGCCGCAGGTGGAAGCGGCGTAATGGTTGGGGATGGATGCAGCCTTCAGCGCAAAGGAGGTTCGTCGTTCTCGGCCGGATGGTCCTTGTTGGAATCCGGCATCCAGTAGCTGAGATTGTCTTCCCAGTAGGGGCGACCTGCCAGGCGTTCCGTGCTCAGGCGGGTGTGGCCCAGACGGGCTGCCCACTGGGTCATCTCCAGCGCCGACAGATCGGTGTGGATGTCTTCGCCGGCAATTTTGATCAGGGCGGGCAGTTGGGCCAGGGTGGCCGGTTGATTCAATTTGCGGAAGACCTCATTGAGCACGAGTCGTTGGCGTTCCATGCGACCCAGGTCACCGGCTTCATCGTGGCGAAAGCGTAGGAAGCCCAGCAGGTCGTCACCCTTGAGCACCTGGCGACCGGGGTAGAGATCAATGGTCAGGTGTTGGCTGCGGTCGACGTAGACCATCCGTTTGGGCACATCCACCTCCACCCCACCCAATGCATCCCCGACCCGTGCCACAGCATCCAGGTTGACCTTGATGTAGCGCTCGACAGGCACCCCTAACAGGTGGCCCATTTCCAGCTTGGTGTCCGCAATGCCGGCCTGGCCATAGAGGGCATTGGCCTTCACGACCCCGAGACGGGGAGAGGAAACGTAGGTGTCACGGGGCAGTTGAACGATGTGGGTGAGTCCGTCTCGGACCCGCACCGTGAACATCACATCGGTGTTGTCGCCCACCTTGTCGGTGCCCAGCACCAGCACCTGGCGCCGACCCACCCCGAGCGGATCGAAGATTTGCTGCACCAGAGTCGCTCCCTGGCCGAGGCTGGTCGAAAGCTGGGCCAAGGCGGACGGTTTGGCCAGCCCGTATCCCATGGATAGGCCGAGAGCAAAGGTCAACCAGGGCAATTTTCTCCTGCGAGCTCGGCGACGGGGCCTCAGGGTTGTTACTGATCCCAGGGATTCATTGATGTCCCCGGAATGCTTCAGCACAGGTTGGTAGGAGTGAGCCTGACTCATGGCGGTGCAAGCTCGACGCACCATAAGGCTCCAGCCTCAGCGGAACCAGGCCCGAGTTAATTAGTGTCAGCCCGGTCCGACACGAAGACAGGCTGCGGCCCCATCGGCCTTGCGGCGCGCCTCCGCTTCGTTGGCCCCAAGGGCCAGGGCTACTCCCATGCGCCGATGGGGACGGGAGTCCGGTTTGCCGAAGAGCAACAGCTGGGTGTCCGGATCGACCAGGGCCTCGGCTACACCGCTGTACCCAACCGTGGTGTGGGATTCCGTGGCCAGCACCACTCGGCTGGCCGCAGGCCCCAGGGAGCGGATGGCGGGGATCGGCAGACCCAGCACCGCCCTGACGTGGAGTTCGAATTCGCTCAGGTTCTGGCCGATCAGGGTCACCAATCCGGTGTCGTGGGGTCGGGGAGACAACTCGGAGAACACCACCTCTTCGCGGCCGGGGGGCCCGCAGAGAAAGAATTCGACTCCGAAAAGGCCCGCTCCCCCCAGCTGGTCCGTCACCTGGCGGGCCATCGCCTGGGCGGCCTGCAGTTGGGCCGCACCCATCGCGGCTGGCTGCCAGCTGCACTGGTAATCGCCCCGCTCCTGAAGGTGGCCGATTGGCGGACAGAACAGGGTGGGCCCGTCCCACTGGCGCACCGTCAGCAGTGTGATCTCCAGGTTGAAACGCAGGAACTCTTCAACGATCACACGGGTGCCGCTGCCACGGGCTCCTTCCTGGGCCGATGCCCAGGCTGCCGCCACTTCCTCGGGGCCGTTCACCACGCTCTGGCCCTTGCCGGAGGAGCTCATCACCGGCTTGACAACCACGGGCCAGCCCAGCGGCGCCGCGGCGGAGGCCAGGCCTGCCGCACTGTCGGCGTAGGCAAAACGGGCGGTGCGCAGGCCCAGCTCTGTGGCTGCGAGGTCGCGGATTCGGTCGCGATTCATGGTGATCGCCGTGGCGCGAGCTGTGGGGATCACCGTGATGCCCTCCGCTTCCAGCTCCACCAAGGCATCGACCGCCAGGGCCTCGATTTCCGGAATCACCAGATCTGGACGGTGACGCCGCACGACCGCTTTAAGGGCCTCTGGATCCGTCATCGGGATCACCTCGGCTGCATGGGCTACCGCCATTGCCGGGGCCCCCTCATAGCGGTCCACGGCGATCACCCGGCAGCCGAGCCGCTGGGCGGCGATCGCCACCTCTTTACCCAGCTCGCCACTTCCAAGCAGCATCAGGGTGCGCGGCCAACGGGGAGCTGGGGTGGGGGTCATGGGGCGACGCGGCGCAGACCGAAGACCATCCTCCCTGGACGACGGGCCCTGGACGACGGGCTTGGAAGGTGGGACGGGGATTGCGGGTGAAGTCTCAGGTCGCTTGGCCTGGCACCACGAAGCTGGTCCTGGTGCCCCGTGACGGCCAATGCCTAACCTGCCCGCAATCATGCTGGCCCTGCGGTGACCGTTCGCTTCCCCCTGCCGCTCTCCGGGGTGCCGCATCTGGTCGGGCCTCTGGCGTTTCGCACCGCTGGCGATGCCATCGATCTGCCGTTCGATCTCACGATCGAAAGCCTGCAGCGGTGGACTCTTGTTTATCTGGGCCTGTCGTCCCTGGTCTTTGTGGTGGTCTGGGTCCTGGGTTACCTAAGGCGTTGAGGTCCTGCCTTCGGACTCAAGCCAACACTCAAGGCAACATCGTCAACTGCCGCTCCGGTGATTCCTCGCTGACAAAGCCGTAGGCCTCGAACACCGCTGGATCGGGATGGGTGATGTGGGGGCCGTCGGCGGTTGACTCCAACTGGAAGCCCTCGGCCGCCATGCGTCGCATCAGGGCGGCCGCCTCCTCAAAGCGGGCCGCCATCGCGTCGAGACTGGCGCAGTCTGAGGTCAGTCCCGCTTCTTTCCAGGTGAAATAAGCCATCGACCAGATCCGCAGGTGGAGTTCAGGCTGGCAGTCCCCGGCCGAGAGCACAAGGGCTGGCGAGGGCTTGTGATCATCGGAATTCGCTCAGTTCGGCCCTTGGGGCCCGCACCTTGGCCTGGCTTGTTGTGTTCTTGTCAACTGGGTTGCGGTAGCCCCAAGGGGGCAAACCACCTTGGAGTAAGGCTTTGGTGGGGTGGCCCATCCAGCGCCTCGATCACGGACTGGGGTGAGAGGGGCTGGGGAGGAGGCGGTGTCAGCCAGGGTCGCGAGGGCAGCGAATCACGGTCGAAGCACGAGTCCTAACAACACCAGCAGAGCACTGGCACCCCAGAAACTCAGGACCACCCCCTGTTCGCTCAGGCCGCCCAGCTCGAAATGGTGGTGCAGGGGGGCCATGCGAAACAGTCGTCGTCCCTTGCCATCCGGCCCTTTCGTGGCTTTGTAGACCCACACCTGCAGAATCACCGAAACGGATTCAGCCAGAAACACCCCTCCCATCAGCAGGAGCGGCCAGAGGCTGTCGCTGAGCAGGGCCACGGCGGAGAGGGCCGCCCCCATCGCCAGGGAACCGGTGTCTCCCATGAACACCCGCGCCGGATGACGGTTCTGGCTGAGAAAGCCCACCCAGCACCCCGCCATCGCCACGCAAAATGCCGCCAGCGAAGGGTCGCCCCCATTGCCCCGAAGCATCAGTTGCAGGGCCATGCCGGTGAAGACCACAGCACCGCATCCAGCCGCCAGGCCATCCAGACCGTCGGTGAGGTTGGTGGCGTTGCTTTCGGCCATGAACACAAACAGCCCCAGGGGCCAGATCAGCAGGCCAAGGGGCAGGAGCCGGCCAAAGGGTAGACCCACATCTCCAGGCAGCCCTGCGCCCAGCCAGTTGCCATGCCAGGCCCAGATCAGAAAAAGGGTGGCGGCGAGGCCTTGCAGCAGAAGCTTGCCTCGGGGGGTCAGGCCCGTGTTGGTGCGTTTGGTCAGACTGCGCCAGTCATCGATGGCGCCGATCGCCATGAAGGCGAGGGTGACGGCCGCGACAGCCAGCAGGCGCGGATCTCCGGGGCTCACTAGGCCGCCGATGATCAAACCAACGGGCACGACAAGTAGGCCACCCATCGTGGGGGTTCCAGCTTTGCTGAGGTGGCCTTGGGGCCCGTCTTCCCGAATCACCTGGCCGAGCTTGAGGCGGCGCAATTTCGGCACTCCCCAGGCCAGAACTCCAGCACTCACCAGGGTCGCCACCACGAAGGGCAGGGTGAGCATGGAATTGGCCAGGAAACCGTCGCTGAGCAGGCAGGCGATCAGCAGAACACCGCTGAGAAGGCCTGCGGTGAGCTTGCCGTTGATGGGGGCCATGGGTTTCGGAGCGCCAGAGGAGAATCAGTCCTCCCAGTCTTCGTCGGGCTGGTCGTCCGTCTGGGTGTATTCCTCCTTTTCACCCATCAGTGCGGAGAGCTCCTCTTCTTCGACAGTGCTGACGTCGGTGCTGGCGGTTTCTTCGTCGGCCACCAGTCGGCCGCTGGCTTCTAGCAGGCTCAGCAGGTCGGGCTCATCGCGCAGCGGCAGAACGGGTGCCGGCTCATCGCGCCGATAGCGCGTCAATGATGGGTTGATGGTGTCAAGAATGCTCATGCCGGCGCTCTGGAGGCCCCCGGCAAGTCCGACCATCTCAAGAACAGCTCGGCTGTCGTTCAAGATGACGGGCCTGGCCAGTGGGCGTGGATCGACCCACCAACTTACTCTGCCGACTTGCCGCAGGCGATCCTGCTGTGGCCCTGGTACCCATTCCCTCGCTGATGCTGATAATGCCTGTCTCCAAGTGGCGCCAGCTGGCATGGCTGTGGGGGTTGGCCCTCGGATTCAGTGCCCTTCTGGTGGCCGCCGGCAGGTATTGGCCCGAGCCCCTGGCGATCACTCCTTGGGCTGTCTGGCTCCTGGTTCTGTTGCCTCCCGCCGCCATGGCCCTCTGGCTGGCGGGTCGCTGGACCATGAGCCCAGGCGGTGAGGGGGGAGAATCCTGCGGCGGATCACAATCCATCCATTCACAGCAGGAGCGGCACTGATGGGATTCAGCGGGCAGGCGCAACCGGAGGCAGGCCCAGGCCCCCGGGCCAAGCGGGTGGTGCTGGCTTATTCCGGCGGCGTCGACACGAGTGTTTGCATTCCCTATCTCAAGCGGGAGTGGGGGGTCGAAGAAGTCATCACCTTCGCCGCCGATCTGGGTCAGGGCGATGAACTGGAGCCGATTCGCCTCAAGGCCCTCGATGCCGGTGCCATTGAGTCCCGGGTGGATGATCTGATCGAGCCCTTCATCCGTGAATTCGCCTTCCCCGCCATCCGTGCCAACGCCTTGTATGAGGGCCGCTATCCCCTCTCCACCGCCCTGGCTCGGCCGCTGATTGCCAGGCGGTTGGTGGAGGTGGCGCGCGAGGTCGGCGCCGATGCCGTGGCCCATGGCTGCACCGGCAAGGGCAACGACCAGGTGCGTTTCGATGTGGCGATCGGCGCTCTGGCACCGGAGCTCAAGGTGCTGGCGCCGGCCCGGGAATGGGGCATGAGCCGCGAAGAGACCATCGCCTACGGCGAACGTTGCGGCATTCCAGCCCCGGTGAGCAAGAAGTCCCCTTACTCCATCGATCTGAATCTTCTCGGGCGCAGCATTGAGGCCGGTTCGCTTGAGGATCCCCAGGTGGAGCCGCCGGAGGAGATCTATGCCATGACCGCTTCAGTGGCGGCGGCCCCCGATGGGCATGAAGACATTGACATCCGCTTCGAGCAGGGCCTCCCCGTCGCCATCAACGGAGAGCGGCTGGCACCGGTTGAGTTGATCCGGCGTGCCAATGCTCTGGCCGGCCGCCATGGCTTTGGACGCCTCGACATGATTGAGAATCGGGTGGTGGGAATCAAAAGCCGTGAGATTTATGAAACGCCTGGGCTTTTGTTGTTGATTCGCGCCCATCAAGACCTGGAAAGTCTGACCTTGGCCGCCGATGTTCAGCGCTACAAGCGTCAAGTTGAGATGGCTTGGGCCGATCTGGTGTATCAGGGCCTTTGGTTCGGTCCCCTCAAACAGGCTCTCGATGCTTTCATCGATTGCACCCAGGCCACGGTCAACGGCAACGTCAGGGTGAGGCTGCACAAAGGCAACGCCGTGGTCATCGGTCGCTCCAGCAGCAGCGACAGCCTCTATGTCGACGCCATGGCCACCTATGGCAACGATGATCGCTTTGACCATCGGGCCGCCGAAGGCTTCATTTATGTCTGGGGTCTTCCCACCCGTCTCTGGTCAGCTCGTCATCGTTAATGGGGTTGGGGGCTCGCTCTCCTGCCAGCCCTCCCCATGCCTGCTTCAGGGATTGCATCAGGCCGGGTTTTGCTTGCGGTTGTAGGGGGGCCACCCGCTCGTCGCGAGCCGGTGGCAACAACAGGGGGGGGCGCACTCGGTGACTGGCGGCGGGGCCAAGCTCCAACAGCTTTCTGCGGAGAGAGGCGTTGTCCTCGATCAACAGTCGTTGTTGCCTGAGCGTTTCCCGCAGTCTCTGGCGAAATTTGTTTTCAAAAATCTCTGGCAGCTCCAGGGTCATGTCATGCAGGTGCCTTATCTCCTCGCGGGTCACCTCCAGTTCACGGCGCAACCGTTCCAGCGAGGGTCTGGGCGGAACACCGGGTTCCGTTGTCCTTGATGGCGAGGGGATTCCCTCGCGGGGAGGCACCGACGAGTGGGGTGTCGGCACCACCCGCAGGGGCCGCTCGGAGCTTCGGGGGACTTCGGCCGGCGAAGTTGCCAAGGGGTCGATCGACGATCGGTCATCCAGGCCAAAAGCACGTGGCTCACCTTCTTGGGCCATGGGCGGCTCAGGAGCACCGGAACGAGAGGGCCTCAGCGGATCAGTGTCCACTGTTTTGCCACGCAGAGTCAGCAACCCTATGGCAAGTCTCGCCTCAGGTTGACGAATGGTGGACGCCTCTTTTCCAGGCGGCCGGCATTAAAAAGCCCGCCTCCCATGGACGCGGGCCGTCAGCCGACTGGTTCAGACCTTGATTCAGTCCTCTTCCGCTTCGACGGCTGGGGTGGCGGTAGGCGTGGTCTCAGGCAGGTTGGGCAGCACCCGCGGTGGAGGCATGGGGCCGTCTTGCTTGACGGTGAGATAGCGGATCACATCCTCGGAAAGGCGCATGGCCCGTTCCAGAGTGGCGACCTGTTGGCCATCACCGTTGTGGTTCAACTGAACGTAGATGCCTTCGCGGTGCTTGGCGATCGGGTACGCCAGGCGGCGCTTGCCACGCATCTGGGTGTCAAGGACCTCGGCACCGGCTTCGGTGACAAGATCGCGGTATTTGCTCACATGAGCTTCAACCTCCTCTTCCGGAATGTCCGGACTGAGGATGTACATGGTCTCGTAGTAGGGCTGCGTCATGGGCGCCTGCAGACAGGTCAGGGGCGGGGGGGACGGACCCCACCGACGGATCGATCAAGCTAACCCAGCACGAGACCCCTAGTGGCCTTTCAAAGTTGCATCCGCACCGCTTCAGACAGGGTGGGCAGGTCCGCCTCTTTGCCCCGCAGAACCTGAACGACCGTGAACAGAAGCACCAGCATGCTGCCCAGGAAGACGGTGTTGGCCAGGGTGCGAATCAGCAGGCCGCCACCCAGCAATGATTGCAGCAGCTGAAACACCAGGCCCGCCACCACCAGCAGGATGTCGAGCATCAGGGCCTGCAGGGTGTTGAAGCGAATCGAATAAGGCACCTGGGGATTGCGGACCACCGCCGCGAACAGCAGCACGAACAGCAGCAGCCCCCCCAGATTCATGCCTCCCATCGAGCCCAGGTTCTGGATCAGCAGCGCCGGCCAGGCCGGCAGCATCAAGGCGGTGAGGGGGGGGAAGCTGGCGAAGAGCTCGCGGCCAAAGGGCAGGGCGTCACTCCAGGTCAGGCTGTAGGGCAGCAGGGCCAGCAGCCGCTGCCAGAGAGGGGGATCTTGCATGGAGATGGGATGCGGAGGACCAGGCTAGTGAGGGGCTGGGGTCGGGCCGGCCAATTGGGCAAGGGCTGCCTGTCGCATCACGTCCACGGGAACCTCGCTTTGGCCGCTCCACAGCCGCAGGGAGGCTGCACCTTGCTGCACCAGCATCTCCAGCCCGTCAATGACACGACAACCATGCGCCTGGGCTTGCCGCAGCAGGGGGGTTGGCCGTGGTGTGTAGATGAGGTCATAGACCGTGGCGCCCTGTGGCAGGGCCTCTAGGTCCCGGGGATGGAGAGGCGTGGCGCTGTTGTCAGGGTCGCCGCCGCTGGCCATGCCGATCGGTGTGGTGTTGACGACCAGTGCGCTCTCGCCCAGGGCGTCGCGCAGTTGGGCCTCGCTCCACAGCACGCCCTCCAGGGTCGGGGCCCAGTCGCGACAGGCCTCCAGCAGCTGATCCAGGGAGTCCTGGCGCCGGCCCGCCACCAGGATGCGCGCCATCCCCAGTTCGGTGAGGGCCGCCACGATCGCCCGGGCGCTGCCGCCGTTGCCCAGCACCAGGGCCTGTTGCTCCTGCCAGGCCCCCCCGCAGGCCCGCAGCGGGGCAAGAAAACCCTCCACATCGGTGTTGGTGCCGAACCACCCCCCCTCGTCACGGCGCACCAGTGTGTTGACGGCACCAAGGCGGCAGGCCAGCGGACTGAGATCCCCGGCCAGCCTGGCGGCTTCGGCTTTGTGGGGCAGCGTGATATTCAGACCACGACATTCAACGGCCTCCAGTCCTTCCAGCACCGCGGCCAGCCGTCCCGGCGGGGTGCGCAGGGCCATGTAGACCCAGTCCAGGCCCATCTCCCGCAAGGCGGCGTTGTGCATGGCCGGTGACAAGGTGTGCCTGATCGGATCGCCCAGCACCGCCACCAGGGCGCTGGCTCCGCTGATGGTCGATCGGCGCTGGCAGTGTTCGCGTTCGTTCAAGGCAGCGCCAGGGGTGGCGACGAGGGGTGCGGCGGCGTCAGGGGTGCCGGAAAGGGGTTGGCTCATGGCGTCGCCGGGGGGCGGGCCGAGAGTAGACCGGCTGTAAACCCTTGCCCGCCAAGGGTTTGGCGTGATTCGACCCACCACTTCGGTTCGGGAACCACCCCTCGCCGGGGCAGGGGTGTCCTGCTGAAGATGCATTCATCCCTAATTCATTTGACACAGGAGCTGAGAACCCATGGGCAAGGTCGTTGGTATTGACCTCGGCACCACCAACAGTTGCGTCGCGGTGATGGAGGGCGGCAAGCCCACCGTGATCGCCAACGCCGAAGGCTTCCGCACGACCCCCTCGGTGGTGGCCTATACGAAGAACCAGGACAAGTTGGTGGGGCAGATCGCCAAGCGTCAGGCGGTCATGAACCCCGAAAACACCTTCTATTCGGTAAAGCGTTTCATCGGCCGCCGGGTTGATGAAGTCAACGAAGAATCCAAGGAGGTCAGCTACACGGTTGAGAAAGCCGGCGCCAATGTCAAGGTGAAGTGTCCGGTGCTCAACAAGCAATTCGCTCCCGAGGAAATCTCGGCAGAAGTACTGCGCAAGTTGGCGGAAGATGCCGGTAAGTATCTCGGTGAAGCTGTCACCCAGGCGGTGATCACCGTGCCGGCCTATTTCAACGATTCCCAGCGTCAGGCCACCAAGGACGCCGGCAAGATTGCTGGTCTTGAGGTTCTGCGCATCATCAACGAGCCCACTGCCGCGGCTTTGGCCTACGGCTTGGACAAGAAGAACAACGAGCGCATTCTCGTCTTTGACCTTGGCGGTGGCACTTTCGATGTTTCCGTGCTCGAAGTGGGCGATGGGGTCTTTGAAGTGCTGTCCACCAGTGGCGATACCCACTTGGGCGGCGATGACTTCGACAAGGTGATCGTGGATTACCTCGCCGACAGCTTCAAGGCCAACGAAGGCATTGATCTGCGCCAGGACAAACAGGCGCTGCAGCGCCTCACCGAGGCGGCAGAAAAGGCCAAGATCGAGCTCTCCAGCGCCACCCAGAGCGAGATCAATCTCCCCTTCATCACCGCGACACCGGAGGGTCCCAAGCACCTCGACGTCACCCTCACCCGCGCCAAGTTTGAGGAATTGGCCTCCAAGCTCATCGACCGTTGCCGTGTGCCGGTGGAGCAGGCGCTCAAGGACGCCAAGCTCTCCACCAGCGAACTCGATGAGATCGTCATGGTGGGCGGTTCCACCCGCATCCCGGCGGTACTGGAACTGGTCAAGCGCGTCACGGGCAAGGATCCCAACCAGACCGTCAACCCTGATGAAGTGGTTGCCGTCGGAGCTGCGATTCAGGGCGGTGTCCTGGCCGGTGAAGTCAAGGACATCCTGCTTCTCGATGTGACACCGCTTTCCCTTGGGGTGGAAACCCTCGGTGGCGTGATGACCAAGATGATTGGTCGTAACACCACGATCCCCACCAAGAAGGCCGAGGTTTATTCCACGGCTGTGGATGGTCAGACCAATGTGGAGATCCACGTCCTGCAGGGCGAACGGGAGATGGCCAGTGACAACAAGTCCCTGGGAACCTTCCGCCTGGATGGCATCCCGCCGGCACCCCGTGGTGTGCCCCAGATTGAGGTGACCTTCGATATCGATGCCAATGGCATTCTGAGCGTCACCGCCAAGGACAAGGGCAGCGGCAAGGAACAGAGCATTTCGATCACAGGGGCATCAACCCTCAGTGACAACGAAGTCGATCGCATGGTCAAAGATGCCGAGGCCAATGCCTCCGCTGACAAGGAGAAGCGCGAGAAAATCGACCTCAAGAATCAGGCGGAAACCCTGGTTTATCAGGCCGAAAAACAACTCGCCGATCTCGGTGACAAGGTGGGCGCCGAAGACAAGGCCAAGGTGGAGCAATTCAGTGCTCAACTCAAGGAGGCCTTGGCTAACGACGACACCGCCACCATCAAGACCGTGCTTGAACAACTTCAGCAGGCTCTCTATGCCGCTGGTGCTTCTGTATACCAGCAGGCCGGTGCCAACGGAGCCACTGCGGAGGCGCCCGGCGGCAATGGCAACGGCGCTTCCTCCGGCGCCAGCTCGGCTGATGATGTGATCGACGCTGAATTCACTGAAAGCAAGTGAGCTGATTCATCCCTTGAGGATTAAAGCCCCCATAACGGGGGCTTTAATTTTTGCTTGGTTGATGGGCATCTCCAAAAATACCTGGTCTCAGTCGCGCCGTCGGTTAAGTTCCCTTGTGTGGCGATTGGCACCTTTGGCCGAGACCAAGGGTGAGGACTGGCTTTTTGCGGCTGCCTTGGTTTGTCTAGCGATGCCATCCACCGCAGGTGGCTTTGGCTCTTGATGGCTAGGAGAAGATCGTTATGATTTCTATGATTCCTAAAGTGCCATTTGATTCGGACATGCTTTCTGCGGGTTTGCCTTTGTTGGCGAATATTGTCATAACATTTTTTGCCAAGCTTGTTGGCGCTGTTGCTTTCTGGATTGCCGGCAATTGGTTCATCCAGTTAGCCCTGAGGTTGCTTAAACCATCACTGATCGGCGGTCGGATTGATCCAACCTTGATCAGCTATCTCATCAATATCCTTGGCGCTGTGCTCAGGGTGGCGCTTGTTGTGGCAATTCTGGGCTTTTTTGGTGTTCAGACCGCTAGTTTTGCCGCTTTACTCGCAGGTGCCGGTGTAGCGATTGGTGCCGCATGGAGCGGCATGCTAAGTAATTTTGCCGCTGGAGTTTTCCTGCAGATTTTTCGGCCCTTTGCTGTTGGTGATTTCATTGCCGCCGCGGGCGTTACCGGAACTGTGGAGGACATTGATATTTTTGTCACTTCCATCAAGAGCCCTGAAAATGTTCGCAATATCGTTCCCAATGCAAAACTTTTTTCCGATACGATTCAAAATTTTTCGACCCACAGCAGCCGCCGGATTGATCTCTTCGCCCAACTCGATCACAGCGCTGACGTGGGTAGAGCCATGGCACTGCTCAAGGAGGGCCTCAAATCTGTGTCCAACCAAGATCCGTCTTTCCAGCCCACGGTTGAGGTGCTTGAGTTTAATGAACGCGGCCCAAAACTTGCTGTTCGTCCCTATGCCCATACAAATGATTATTGGCAGGTTTATTTCGATACCAACCGCATGATTGCCGATGTTCTCGGCCGTAATGGCTTCCCCACGCCACGCATCCCAGTGACCATGGTGGCCGGTTCGGGGGCGTCACCGCGGAGGCGCCCCCGGGACCCCGCCAACTGAAAGGCCCATCATTGGGATCCAAAACCCAAAGCCAGCCCTTCTGGGTTTGCGTCTGAAAAGGCTTGCGGGCTCCCGATTAAATTTCAGTTAGGAGGGGGCCTCAATCTGCTGCAGGACCCACTCAGCAGTGGCTGGCGCCAGTAAAACGCCATTGCGATAGTGGCCACTCACTAGGAGTAAGCCTGGTGCCAGGCACTCCAGCAGGGGAGCAGGGCGACCGACGGGGCGGGGCCGCAGACCCTGCCATTGGCGAACCACCCGTGCCCGCAGCAGCCAGTCGGGGGCCTTGCCCCCCAGGGTGCGCAGGCTCTGCAAGGCCTCGGGGTCTGGCTGCCTTCCGGGTTCGATGCTGGAGCCCAGCCAGAGACGGCGTCCGCCAGGAAGGTCCGGCCTGGGCACCAGGCACATGCCTTGCCAGACCACCACTCCAGGCCAACCAGGCGCTGCGCCGTTGTCCTCGTCTTTCCCAGGGGAAGGTGGTTGGCCGATCGCTTGGGCGACGCTGGCCTCGACTTCCAACTCCAGGGCTTGGCCTAACACAGGTTCGAGTTTCAGTGGAGGGCCCGGCGTCAGGCCCGAACCCCCTTCAGCGATGCCCTCCAGAGAGGTCAGAATGGACTGGACCTCGATGCCTGCTGCCAGGACCAGCCATTCGGCCTCCAGGATGCGTCCATCCTGGAGGCGAACCTGCCAGCCGATGCCCCGGCGGCGGGGTTCGATGGCCGAGACGGACTCAGGAAGACTGGTGAGACCGGCGGCGGAGGCGTCACTATGCAGGGCTTCGATGGCTTGAAGCGGATCGATCTGGCCATCTTCAGGAGAAAACAACCCCCCAACGGTTTGCTCCGGGAGGGGAGGGGCCATGGTTTTGAGTCGCTCCAGGCTCCAGGCGGAGAGGGGGATGCCCAGCCTCTGGCGCTCAGCCAGCAAATCCGATTGACGCTCCAGTTCAGGGCCATCGTGGGCCAGCAGCATCAATCCGCGCCGATGGGCGATGGGACGGCCTCGGGAGGCGAGGGATTGGCGCCAGTCGTTCCAGAGTTCCAGGCTGCGCTGTCTCAGACGCCAGCCCCTGCCATGGCTGCGACGAAAGACATGACCCATGAGAACCCCCAGGGCTGCCTTGCTGGCGCTCGGGATTTTCTCCTCGCCGGGTTCGGAGCCCAAGGCCGGATCAATGAGTAAGACGCGGTGGCCGCGCCGTTGCAGCAACCAGGCGCAACTCTGACCAATCACTCCCCCTCCCACCACAATCACACTGCGGGACGAGGGGGCGTGGCTTCGTTCCGTGCCGCTGGCACTCACACTTGTTTCAGGGCTTGCTGGACGCTTTCAGGGAAAACCTGGGAATAAAGTCCGAAGCCACTGGCGACTTTGATATAGGCTTTCCTTAGTAATTCTCCGTCCTGAAGACGCGCGGCTTCATCCAGCTGGGCCAAGGCGGTCTTCAGGCTTGTGGCCCGTTTTTCCGCTTCGGCGCGGTCGGCCGGCAGTAGAAGTTTGTTGATGTATTGCATCTGACGACCCACTTCCTGCATGGGGCCGTGGATGAGATTGCGGGTGAACACCCAATTGCGTGAGTTCACCAACCCTGCCAGTTCTGGTAGGCGATCACGGGATTGCAGAAAGCCTTCGGCCTGCCGGGTGATGCTGTTCAGGGTGGCTTCACTGAGGGTGGCGGCTGCCCGGGGGCTCCCGTCGCAGGCCACCAGGCCCAGGCTCAGCACCAGAGCCAACACAAGGGCCAACAGAGGGCGCAGAGCCGCCCGCCAGCCGGCGAGTGGGCGCGGGGGCAGAGACGTCGAGACGGCCATGGAACGGGGCAGGAGGCTCATCGCGACTGTACCGAGCCGATCCGCGTCAGGCTTTACTTGTTGCTGCGTTGCAACAGGGTTGGCTCTCGATCAAAGCCACGCGTTGCGTTGGCCGGCCGGCCCCCCCATCCTGAGGGCCATAGGCCTCCCGCCGCATGCGCCCCGCCACCGTCATCCTGCAACTCATCTGCCCGGATCGCCGCGGCCTGGTCAGCGAACTGTCCGGCTGGGTGGCCGCCAACGGCGGCAATATCCGTCATGCCGACCACCACACCGACGCAGGCACGGGTCTGTTCCTCAGTCGTTTGGAATGGGATCTTGACGGCTTCGGTTTGCCCCGGGATGCCATTGAGCCGGCGGTGGCGTCCCTGGCTGAGCGGCTGGACGGGAAGGGCCAGGTGCATTTTTCCGATGCCCTGACCCGGGTGGCCCTGTTTGTGAGTCGGCAGGATCACTGTCTGGCGGATCTGCTCTGGCGCACCCGCTCCGGAGAGTTGCCCATGGAGGTGCCCTTGGTGATAGCCAATCACCCCGATTTGCGCGAGGAGGTCGAAGCCTATGGGGCTCGGTTTGAATACGGGGCCATCACGTCCGCCAATCGTGAGGATGTCGAAGCGGAACAGCTCGAAATGCTGGCCAGGCATCGCATCGATCTGGTGATTCTGGCCAAGTACATGCAGATTCTTAGCCCCTCCTTCCTGGCCCGTTTCGATCGGGTCATCAACATCCACCATTCTTTTCTGCCCGCCTTTCAAGGAGCTCAGCCCTATCACCGCGCCTGGGAACGGGGCGTCAAGTTGATCGGGGCCACCGCCCACTTCGTGACCGAAGAGCTCGACGGCGGACCGATCATCCAGCAGGTGATTGTGCCCGTCAGTCACCGCGATGAGGTGCAAGACCTGATCCGCAAGGGGCGCGATTGCGAGCGACTGGCGCTGGCCCGAGCGGTTCGCCTGGTGCTGTGTCACCAGGTGATGGTGTATCGCGGGCGGACGGCGGTGTTTGATTGAACGCTGAATGCACTCCAGGCGCCGAAAGGCCCGTGCTCGTTTTCGAGGGTTTTCGCGTTGATCCGTTTCGTCGACCTGCGCCAGAAGCTTCTTAGTGATCGACCCGCTGGCGCCTTCCCCCTGGGTTGGGTTTGTTTTCAGCTGGGACTGTTGCTTTTGGCCAGCAGTGCTTTGTTGGCGGCCGTGCTGTTTCTGGTGGCCCTGATCCTGGGTAGCCGGCGGCGGCGGCCCTATCTGGCGGATGGGGTGAATCGGCTGCTGGTGGTGGTGGCGGTCTTGATGGTGCTGGGGGCCGCGGGCAGCTCCAGTGGCTGGCTGGCCTGGGTTGGGCTGGGCAACTGGTTGCCTTTCTTCTGGGGTTTTTGGGGCTTCCAGCCCTATCTCATCGACCAGGCCTCAAGGCGCCGCGCCGGATTGATGCTTGTGGCCGGCACCGTTCCTGTGATCATCACCGGCCTGGCCCAGCTCGCCTGGGGTTGGCATGGTCCCTGGCAGGCGCTGGGGGGCTTGATCATTTGGCATCTGCATCCAGGGGGCAATCCAGAGGGGCGCCTGGCGGGCCTGTTTGATTACGCCAACATCGCCGGGGCCTGGTTGGCGATGGCCTGGCCCTTCACCCTGGCGGCCCTGCTGCAGCCTTCCCTGGGTTGGCGTCGTCGTTTGGTGGTCCTTGTGATTGGGGTTGGCTTGGTGGCTGCGGTCTTCCTCACCGACTCGCGCAACGCCTGGGGGGCCCTGATGTTGACCCTGCCCCTGGTGGCGGGACCCGCCAGCTGGTTCTGGTTGCTGCCCTTGCTGGCCCTGGGTCTTGGACTGGTGGCGGCGGCCACCCTGCCCGGGGTGCCTGCGGCGCTGCAGGGCCCAGCCCAGCAGCTGGTGCCCCACGCCGTCTGGGCCCGACTGAACGATCTCCAATTCGCCGGGCAGAGGCCCCTGGCGATCACGCGGCTGGCCCAGTGGAAGGTGGCCCTGGGCTTGATCGGCGAGCGTCCCTGGTTGGGGTGGGGGGCGGCCGCCTTCAGCCTCATCTATCCGCGCCGTACGGGCCATTGGCATGGCCATCCGCACAATCTGCCGATTGATCTGGCCGTCAGCCATGGTCTGCCGGTGGCCATGCTGCTTGTGGGTGCGACCCTCTGGCTGCTGCTGAGGGGGTGGCGGTTAGGCATGGCGACCGGGCCCGTCTTTGATCGGGCCTGGTGGACGGCCGCCCTGGTTCTGGTGGTTCTCCATGCCACAGACATCCCGATCTACGACAGCCGGGTCAACATCGCCGGCTGGGTGCTGCTGGCGGGGCTAAGGGTGGCGAGCACCCGGGAATCGGGATTTACACCCAGAGGAGATCAATCGCTGTGATCGTGGCCTTGGAGAGTACAGCGATCAACTCTTCGCGGTCATTGCCGGTGCTGTTGAAGTCAATGACCTTGAGGGAGACGATTTCAGCGCCGGGCGCCACTCGGACTACGCCAATGCCATTGGCCTGGGCTGCGATGAGGTCTGAAACATGGATGCCATGGCCCTTGCCATCGATGATGGCGTCCTGACCGCTGATCCAGCTGAGCGACCAGGCGGTTTTGAGATTAAGATCATTTGTGGTGCTTTGTGCGCCAGAGTCGATCGCAAAAGCATAAGAACTGAGTCCAATATTGTCGTATTGGGATGTATCGCTACCTTGCTGGCTGGCCCTCACTCCCCATGGGAAGCTTTCGCCGCTGCTTGCGGGGGGCTCCGCGATGGGGAACGCTGAATTCTTTCCCGATTCTGTCTTGCCTGAGCCTGTTCAGGGCAAGGCCTCGTGATGGTGTAACTCCAGGGTCCGTTTGGGCAGGGGGCCCTGCAGGTGCTCCCAGGGCAGCACGCGATCGAGCTCCCAGCGTTGATGAATCACGTCCTCCCAGGCTGGAGGGATGGGCAGGTCCCAGCCTTGCGGAGGACTGTGGTCGCCGGCCCGTACGGCGCGGTGGGCTGCTTTCCACCCCCCCAGGGTGCCGTGGCAGCCTCGAACGGCTGCAATCACGGGAGCCAGTCGCCGGTCGCTACGAGAGAGCAGGGCCTGGATGACGCTCCAGCCGTAACTTTCTGGGCGCAGGGCAATGCCCTTGGGCTTCAGCCGTTTGGCCAGGGTTTTCAAGCGCTTGTCGGCTTCGGGGCGCACCGGTTCCCACTGGAAAGGGGTGTGGGCTTTGGGCACAAAGGTGCTGACACCCAGGGTCAAACGCATGCCGGGGGTGGCGCTGCGCAGGGCCAGCAGCAGTTCCGCCGTGGCTTCGATG
Source organism: Aphanothece sp. (assembly GCA_040373885.1). GTDB lineage: Bacteria > Cyanobacteriota > Cyanobacteriia > PCC-6307 > Cyanobiaceae > Cyanobium. The sequence continues at coordinate 19,961 of JBEIVL010000010.1, read as the reverse complement.
TCTTCGTCGTCCTCTGTGGGAAGTCCCACCATTCCATAAAGCTTGAGACTTCTGAGGCCACCATCGCGGGCGTGGCGGGCGGCGGCATGGATTTCGTCGCGGCTGAGCTTCTTGTTCACCAGGGTCCGCATGCGGTCACTGCCGCTCTCAATGGCGATCGTCAGCGATTGGCTGCCCCGGGCGGCGAGGCTGGCGGCCAGGGTTGGGGTCACAGTGGCGGCGCGCACCGAGCTGACGCTGACTCGGAGGTCATCGAATCGGGCTTGGCCCAGCCAGCGCAGCAGGTCTTCGAATTGGGGGTGCTGGGTGACGGACGCCCCCAGCAATCCCAGCCGGCGAGTGGCCGTCAGGCCTGCTTCCACGGCGGGGATCAGGCCGTCATCCAGGGAGGCGGTGCGGAAGGGCAGGGTCAGGTAGCTGGCCAGGCAGAAGCGGCAGAGCTCGGGGCAACTGCGGGCCACCTCCACCAGATGGATGGAGGGCCAGGCCGCATCCTGGGTGATCACAGTCGAATGACTGAGGGTGTTGCCTCTCCAGGTTTGTTTGCTGACCACCGCCGGTAGGCCAGCCTCGATCGGGGCAATGGCTTGAAGGTTGCCTTCCCGGTCGTAGATCGGTGCATAGAGCGAGGGCACATACACTCCATCAACTTTTGCCAGGGCCCGTAGCTTCTCGGGTCGAGGCGCGTCGCGGCAGGCCCTCAGGGCGTCGATGAAGGCGGGCAGGAGCAGCTCGCCATCCCCCAGCAGGACCACATCCAGAAAAGGAGCCAACGGTTCGGGATTGGCGGTGAGCACGGGGCCCCCACCGAACACGATGGGATCGTTGTCGCCCCGCTCGTGGCTCCAGGTGGGGATGCGCTCGGCCTCCAATAAATCGAGAAGTACGGGGGCATCGAGTTCCCAGCTGAGCGAGAGGCCAAAGAGATCAAGCCCATGGTTGCCTTGGCGATGGCGCGGATCGCCTTGGTCGGTGAACAGTCGCCGCACCGATACATCCGGCCGACGCGCCAATGTGGCCCACACCACCTGATAACCCAGGCTGGTGATTCCCACGGAGTAGGTGCTGGGAAAGGCCAGCACGGCTTTGAGGGCACCGGCCTCGGGAGTGGCCGGTTCAAACAACAGGATTTCCTTGTCCAGGCGAGCGGTACAAAAAGGATTGCCCCCAGCGTCTCACCACGGTGGCAATCGGGGTGGTCGGGCCGGGGGAGGGTTGGCTTGTGACCAACAAAAACCCCCTTGCCCCAGGGGACAAGAGGGTTGGGGGAGTTGAGAGCCTGGAGGCGCTTACTTGAGCAGGGCGCTGAGGGGACCCAGCAGGCCGGTGATGGCCGAGCTGGCATTGGCGGCCGTGGGGGTTTTGCCCTTCTCAAAGGTGGAGAGTGCAAGCTTGGCGGCGGTATCGATGATCGGCCACTTGTCGCCGGCCAAAGGTTTGATCACAGGACCAGCGGTGGCCCAGAGTGCGCTGAAGCCACCCATGGAAGCGATGGCACCCGCCAGGTTGCCGGCTTTGACTTCATCGTTGCTCTTGGTGAGCAGATTCAGGACCGGGGTGAGGGCCGGAGCCAGGGCAGCCTGGCCGGTGGCGTTGGCCGCGGTTTTGGCGGCATCACCGACGGCGCTGGCACCATCTTTGACGGCTCCACCTACCGCTTCACCGGTCTGACGGGTTGCTTCGGTGGTGCTGCTGGAACAACCGGTGAGACCCAGCGTGCCGGCGATGGCCAAAGCCATGCCAGCGGTAATCAGGCGCTTCATAGAGCTTGATGATTAGACATCCAAATTTTGACGAAACCAAGGGCTGGCGGTGACTTTTTTGGCTTCTTGTAATGGTTGTTACTCCACTTGTTCGACTGGCAGCCATGAAAAAAGGGAGAAGAAAGGCGGTGGCCTTGCTTCTCCCAGACGACTGTTGATGCAGTCGAACGGTGATCAGGTCAGGAGTTTGGTCAGGGGACCGATCAGGCCAGTGAGGGCGGTGAGGGCGTTGTCCTTGGAGGGAGCTACTTCGCCACCGAAGGTCTTGATGACAAGATTCACGCCTTTTTCAATCAGGCCGTAGTTGTTGCCAGCGGCCAGTTTGACAACGGGTTGGGCCGTTTTCCACAAACCTTGGAAGGCTTGAATGGTCTTGCCGGCGGCAGGGATGTCGTCTTCCTTGACCTGCTTCTCGGTGGTGTTAAGCACCTTCAGCACCGGTTCCAGCACGTTCTTGAGGGATTCGTTACCGGTGACATCCGCAGCGGTCTTGGCCACTTGGACGGCAGAACGGGCGGCATCCTTGGCATCCTGGGAAATGATGCCCGAGCAGGCGGCCAGGTTGAAGGCCAGCACTGTGGCCAGGCCGAGGACGATCACACGGCGCAGGGGTTGCATCCAGCGGCCGAGGGCAGTGCTCCAGGAGGAAATCATGGGGGGAGGAGATCCAAACATGGTCATTATGAACCGTAGTCAAGAATGCGTTTTGGCCTGGTCGCGCGATGTTGCATTGTGCGCAGAGATTGACCGTTGGCCCGACCGCAAGCCAGGGGCTTGGCAAGTTTTTTTAAAGATTTACTGTGCGCGGAGCCAGCGGTTGGCAGTCCGGTCGTTCAGGCGGATTAAACCTCCGCCAGAACCTTGGCTTCCTCAGCGTCACTGACCACGCGACCCTGGTCGGCGAAGTCTTCAATCTGGTCGAAATTGAGATAGCGGTAGAGCTGATCGGCAAGCGGATCAATTTTGGCTGCCGCGATTTCTAGGTATTCAGCAGGGCTGGGGATGTAACCGAGCTGGGCGCAGACCGCCGCCAGCTCGGCGCTGCCCAGATACACCTGGGCTCCGTTGCCGAGGCGATTATTGAAGTTGCGCGTGCTGGTTGAAAACACGTTGGTGTTGTCCTCGACACGGGCTTGGTTGCCCATGCACAGGGAGCAGCCCGGCATCTCCATACGACTGCCAGCCGCCTCAAAGGTGGCGTAATACCCCTCGTTCTTGAGGATTTCTTCATCCATGCGGGTGGGCGGGCAGACCCAGAGTCGGGCCTTGTTGGCGCCCTGACCTGCGAGCACCGTGGCGGCGGCGCGGTAATGGCCGATGTTGGTCATGCAGGAGCCGATAAAGACTTCATCAATGCGATCACCGGCCACTTCACTGAGCAGCTTCACGTTGTCTGGGTCGTTGGGGCAGGCGAGAATCGGCTCGTTGATGTCGTCGAGGTTGATGTCGATGACCGCGGCGTATTCAGCGTCGGCATCGGCTTCCAGAAGCACCGGATCGGCTAACCAGGTTTCCATCGCCTTGATGCGACGGGCCAGGGTGCGGGCATCGCTGTAACCGCGAGCAATCATGTTCTTCATTAACGCCACGTTGCTGCGCAGATATTCGCTGACCGTGGCCACCGAGAGCTTGATGGTGCTACCGGCACAGGAGCGCTCTGCCGTGGCATCGGTCAATTCGAAGGCTTGCTCGAGCTTGAGATCGGCAAGCCCTTCAATCTCCATGATGCGACCGGAAAAAATGTTTTTCTTGCCGGCTTTTTCCACCGTCAGCAGGCCCTGCTGGATGGCCACGTAGGGGATCGCGTTCACCACATCACGCAGCGTCACCCCTGGCTGCAGCGATCCTGAGAATCGCACCAGCACGGATTCGGGCATGTCCAGGGGCATGGCGCCGATGGCGGCGGCAAAGGCCACCAGGCCGGATCCGGCGGGGAACGAGATGCCCAGGGGGAAGCGGGTGTGGCTATCGCCGCCGGTGCCCACGGTGTCGGGCAGCAACATGCGGTTGAGCCAGCTGTGGATGATGCCGTCGCCGGGTCGCAGGGCGACCCCGCCCCGGGAGCTGATGAAATCGGGTAGTTCGGCGTGGGTTCTCAGGTCCACCGGTTTGGGGTAGGCGGCGGTGTGGCAAAAGCTCTGCATCACCAGATCGGCGGAGAAGCCGAGGCAGGCCAACTCCTTCATCTCATCGCGGGTCATCGGCCCCGTGGTGTCCTGGGAGCCCACGGTGGTCATCAGGGGTTCGCAGCTGGTGCCTGGGCGCACCCCCGCTAGGCCGCAGGCCTTGCCCACCATCTTCTGGGCCAGGGTGAAGCCCTTGCCGCTGTCGGCCGGGGCTGAGGGGCGGATGAAGAGATCGTTGGCGGGGAGGCCCAGCTGGGCGCGCACTTTGTCGGTGAGGGAACGGCCGATCAGCAGAGGGATGCGGCCGCCAGCGCGTACCTCATCGCTGATGGTGCTTGGTTTGAGGTCAAAGTGGGCCAGGATTTCCCCGGCACCCGGCTCTCCGGCGGCCCGCTCGATGGTGCCGGCGTGGGGGCGGATGGTGATCACATCGCCGGAGTTCAGTGCTGTGACATCGCACTCGATCGGCAGGGCTCCAGAATCCTCAGCCGTGTTGAAAAAAATCGGAGCGATCTTGCCCCCCAGGATCACACCACCAGAGCGTTTGTTGGGCACGTGAGGAATGTCGGTGCCGATGTGCCACAGCACCGAATTGATTGCCGATTTGCGGGAGCTGCCGGTGCCAACCACATCACCCACATAGGCCAAGGGATGGCCCTTCTGCATGAGGTCGTTGATCAACTCAAGGCCGCCAGGCATGCGGGTTTCCAGCATCGCGTTGGCGTGCAGGGGGATGTCCGGCCGGGTGGTGGCGTGGGTGGCGGGGGAGAGGTCGTCCGTATTGGTTTCGCCCTCCACTTTGAATACGGTGACGGTGATTTCTGCTGGCAGCTCCGGCCGGCCGGTGAACCATTCGGCGGCGGCCCAGCTATCCACCACCTGCTGGGCCAGGGGGTTGCTGGCCGCCAGCTCGATCACGTCGTGGAAGGCGTCGTAGACGAGCACCGTGCGGCTGAGGCCCTCGGCGGCGGCGGCGGCCACCACGGCATCGGTGCTGGCCAGCAACTCGATCAGGGCGCCGACGTTGTAGCCGCCGATCATGGTGGCCAGCAGGCGGGTGGCCTCTAGGGGGCTGACTAGGGGGCTGCTGGCCTCGCCGCGGGCCACGGCCGTGAGCCAGCTGGCCTTCACATAGGCGGCCTCATCCACCCCCGGCGGGATGCGTTCGCTGAGCAGCTCCAGCAGGAAGGCCTCCTCACCAGCGGGGGGGGCGGTGAGGAGCGCGGTGAGGGCCTGGGTTTGCTCGGCACTCAAGGGCAGGGCCGGGATCCCCAGCGCCTGGCGCTCGGCGGCGGCGGCGCGATAGCCGCTCAACAGCTCGGCGGGGGGAATGGCGGCGTTGAGCATCGGCCTGGGGTCATGGTCGGACACCCATTCTCATCAACGGCGGTACCCGGCTTGGTGAGCGTTGCTGCAGAACAAGAGCTTCCGCCAAGCGTGAATAGCCTTCCAACTGGCGCTGCGGTTTGGCCTGCGGTCGGGTGAGTGGGCAAACCTTCCTTACAACTGACTGGCGAGTCGTGAACAGAGGCTGAATGCAAAAGTAGGACCATGTTCGCCTCAAGATTTCTGCAGATACAGACATCGATCGCGAACTCAGTGAGCGTTGCCACGAACTGGCCGAACATCCTTTTTTACTGCAGTTGGCCAGGGGTTCCTTCTCTCCGGCTGAAGTCGCCTGGATCGATCGGCCTCGCGAGACCATGGTCGACAGCTTCATGTTCATGCCGATGCTTTTGCGGGCGAGGCAGGGGGCCGAGGCCGCAGGTCGGGTGGAACTGGCTCGGGCGCTGCAGGTCAATATCGCCGATGAAGGGGGCGTGATCAGGCGATAGCGGCTGGGCGAGTGGCCTGGATGTCGATTGCTATTGGGGTAATCTCGTGATCAATGGGTATGCTTTTTGCCGGCAGTCGTATCGTGTTTAATGCAATGTCTTTCGTCTAAATTGCTCCGCCATGCTCTGATCGACCCGGGGGTTGATCCTTCTCCCTCTGCAGGAGCGCTTGCGTGGCCCAACACGACGCGGCTCAGAACCAGGAAGCTTCTAGGCTGGATTGAGTGCCTTAGCGCCCCGCCGGTTCATGATCCCGACATCCGATCTCCATATTGTTGATACCCGTCCCCTGGTGCCGCCGCTGGCCCTGCATCAGGAGCTGCCGATCACTGAGTCGGCGGCCCGCACTGTGCAGTGCGCTCGAGAAAGGATCAAGGCGATCCTGCACGCTGGCGATCAGCGGCTGTTGGTGATTGTCGGTCCCTGTTCGGTGCATGACGTGGCGGCCGCCCGGGAGTACGCCACCGCCATCGCCCAGGCCCACCACCAGTTCAAGGATGACCTGGAGGTGGTGATGCGGGTTTATTTCGAGAAGCCCCGAACCACCGTTGGCTGGAAGGGCATGATCAACGACCCCCATCTCGATGGCAGCTACGACATCAACACCGGCCTGCGTCGGGCCCGTGGCCTGCTCCTGCACCTGGCCGAGCTTGGTCTGCCCGCCGCCACCGAACTTCTCGATCCGGTGGTGCCCCAGTACATCGCCGACCTGATCAGCTGGACGGCCATCGGTGCCCGCACCACCGAAAGCCAGACCCACCGTGAAATGGCCTCGGGGTTATCGATGCCCATTGGCTTCAAGAACGGCACCGACGGCAGTGCCAGCACCGCCATCAACGCCATGGAGGCCGCTGCCAAACCGCATCATTTCCTGGGCATCAGCCAGCAGGGAAATGCCGCGATCGTCAGCACCACCGGGAATCCTGATGGCCACCTGGTCCTGCGTGGCGGCAAGGGTGGCCCCAACTACAACCCCGAAGCAGTGTCGGCGGCTGCCGCCCAGCTGTCCGCTGAGGGACTGCCCGCCCGCCTGATGGTGGATTGCAGCCATGGCAATTCCAACAAGGATTACCGCCGTCAAGGGGAGGTGTTGCGCCAGGTGGCTGAGCAGGTGGCCGGCGGCTCCCTGCATGTGATGGGCGTGATGCTGGAGAGCCATCTGGTGGAGGGGAGTCAGAAGATTCCCTCCGACCTCAGCCAGCTCACCTATGGCCAGAGCATCACCGATGCCTGCATCGCCCTCGACACCACCTTGACCTTGCTCGACGAGCTGGCTGGGGCGGTGCGGACGGCTCGCGAACGGCATCTGGTTACCGCCTGAGCGTCTGAAACCGTGCGGCAAGGCAGGGTTGGCTATTTTTTGGCACTCTTGGATGTGAAGTGCTAATTAGTGGCGGAGATGGTGAGATGTTCTCGGTGGACATCTCCTGGTTTGACTCTGTCTAAGGTGTGCTTCCTTTCAACCCATGGGTCGGGAGCATGGCCTATCTGCTTCAGTTCTGCGGAATGTCAGATCCCCTGCAGGTCTTTTATCTTGAGCAACGCAACGTCAATTCCGACGGGCTTGGACCTGTCTACGCGGGCTTCCGGCCGTTCCAGCTCGATGCTCTTCTGGACTGGGCCCTTGAGTCGGCCCGTTGCCGTCATTGGGATGGGGAGCTGATTCGCCATACCGTGGTGGAGGTCTGGATGGAGCGGGCCGAGGTGATTCGCCAGTGGCAATTGCGCCTTCGGGATGAACCCTCCGATCGCCTGTTGGTGGCTGGTCTCGGTAGCCAGCGGGACTGGATGCATCGCTGTGAACAATCGCTGCAGGTGTGAACCGCACAGCCTCAACCCACTGACCACCAGCGCCATAGACCGGCTACCGCCAGGGGCACGCAGAGGTTGTCCACCCCCAGCCAGGCCACCTGCTCTAGGGCGGTGGCGATCATCGCCACGGTGGCCAGGTTGACCAGGTGCGGCGCGGCTTCTCCGGAGGCCAGGGCCAGTTGGCGGACCAGAATCAGAGCTCCCAGGCTGGCCAAAGCCATGGTTGAGGTTCCCAACAGCGAGCGTTTCTGTCCCAGCACCTGCCACTGGGCGGAAGGCCACATCGGTCCGATCAGACCGGCGAGACCATCTCCGCAGGCCATCACCAGCACTCCCGCCGCCACCGCAGCGGGGTGATCTGGCCACCAAAGCATGAGCAGCAGCACGATGGTTGCCCCATAGGCAATGGTGCCGTAGCTGCGACGGTCGACATCCTCGATGGCCGGCAAGACCCGGATGCGGTGGTTCAGGGCTGCTAGCAGGGTGACCAGTCCAGCGGCCGGAAGGGCGATCCGGCGATCAATGGCCAGGGCCCAGGCGATTAACAGCACCGGGCCGGTGCCAATGTGAACCACTTTGCGGCTCCATTCCGGTTGGTCGGGCCAGTGACGGCGAACCAGTAGGGCCAGGGAGCAGACCAGAATCAGCCAGCCCACCACGGCCGCAATCCCCACCAGCTGGCGCCGAATCCATTCCGGCTCAAGCGCCATCGTGTGATCCACAGGGTTTCAGGCCACTTCTTGCATGTTGCTGAGCATGCGCAGCTTCATGATCGCCTTGGCTTCCAACTGGCGGACCCGTTCACGGGAGACGTTGATGAGTCGACCGATTTCGGCCAGGGTGAGGGGTTCGCTGCCCTCCAGGCCAAAACGAAGCCGCAGGATCTTTTGCTCGCGTTCGTTGAGCTGGGACAGCCAGGTCCCCAGATGTTCTTTCTGCAGCAGTCGATCCATGGAGTCCAGATGCTCGTTGCTGCATGGATCGGCGATCAGTTCACCAAGCGTGCTGCGATCTTCTTCGCCGCGGGCATGGGCATCGAGGGAGGCGCAGGGGGTGCTCTGGGCGATCAATTCCTCCAATTCTTCTGGAGTCATGCCCAGGGCGTGGGCCACTTCGAGGCGGTTGGGCTGGCGGCCGAGGCGGTGCGACAGCTCGCGGGTCACGCGCCGCATGCGGGAGAGTTTCTCGCTGACGTGAATCGGCAGGCGAATGGTGCGGGCGCTGTTGTCAATGGCACGGGTCATGCCCTGGCGGATCCACCAGTAGGCATAGGTGGAGAATTTGTAGCCCATGCCGGGGTCAAATTTGTCCACGGCCCGCTCGAGTCCGATCGCTCCCTCCTGGATCAGATCAAGCAACTCGAGGCCCTGGTTCTGATATTTCTTGGCCACGCTCACCACAAGGCGCAGATTTGCGGCCATCATGCGATCACGAGCCCGCTGACCCATGCGAATCTGACGTTTCTGCAGGGGTGTGCGCTTTTCGCTTGGGAGCTCCTGCAGGGGTTTGGCCGACTGGACGTGGTGGGCCAGTTCGATTTCTTCAGCCGGTGTCAAGAGCGGAACCCGCCCGATAGTACTAAGGTACCAGCCGATGGCGTCTGGGCTGCTCCGGCTGCTGGAACGTTGGCCGGTTGATCGGCTTGAGGTCCTCGCCCTGCTGGATTTCTCTTCGTCTTTGTGTTGCGCCGGGCTGCTGCTGTCGCCAGCTCTCGCTTCGCCCCGTGCGTCGCCATTGGCGCGCAGCAGAGCAAAAGCGGAATGCAGAGGTGTCCCCATCACCCCAGGCCTCCGATTGAATTTGGGCGGAATATAGCACAATCCCCTAAGTGCTCTTGTTCGAAATCTGAAGATTTTGGGCTCTCAGCGCATCGCTTTCTGTGGTTTGTTGACGCAGGTTTAACTCGTTAATCCGCCTCGCCAGCGATCCATCAATGAAAGTTGCACCATTTGACCTGTTCCCTCAAGTGGGCGTTGGTGAAAACTGCCGTCGCTGTGCATATGCCAGGCTCCGCTGTCTGTTAGGTAGAGCTCCAGCAAACCTTCAAGATGGGCCTTTTGGCGTGGATCTTCCACGGGTGCCACCGCTTCGACGCGCCGATCGAGATTGCGAGGCATCCAGTCGGCGCTGCCGATTAGAAGTTCGGAATCACCACCATTGGCAAACCAAAACATTCGCGAGTGTTCGAGGAAACGACCGATCACACTCGAAACGCTGATCGTTTCGCTGACTCCCGCCAATCCTGGCCGTAGACAGCACATACCGCGAATGATCAATTCGATCGTGACCCCCGCTTGCGAGGCTTCATAGAGCAGAGCGATGATCGCGGGATCCACCAAGGAATTCATCTTGGCTCGAAGGTGGCCGCCTCGGCCCGCCTTGGCATGGTCGATCTCCCGGCGGATGCGATCCTCCATGCCTCGACGCAGGGTGACAGGAGCGACCAGCAATTTGCGGAAACTCTGCTGCTTGGAAAAGCCGGTGAGATAGTTGAACAATTCGACCAAATCTTGACCAAAGTCGTCATTGACCGTGAGCAGGCCGATGTCGGTGTAGAGGGTTGAGGTTTTTGAGTTGTAGTTGCCGGTTCCCAGATGCACATAGCTACGCAGGACGTCCTTTTCACGGCGCACCACCAGAAGCACTTTGGTGTGGGTTTTGAGTCCGAGCACCCCGTAGACCACATGGACCCCTGAGCGTTCGAGTTCGCGGGCCCAGTGAATGTTGTTGTCCTCATCGAACCGGGCCTTCAGTTCGACCAGAGCCATCACCTGCTTGCCGTTTTCGGCGGCGCGGATTAGGGCCGCCACCACCGGCGAATCCTTGGAGGTGCGATATAAAGTCATTTTGATCGCCAGAACCGAGGGGTCGTCGGCGGCTTGATTGAGGAATTCCTCGACCGAGGTGGTGAACAGGTCGTAGGGGTGATGAAGCAGCACATCGCCGCGGCGAATCACGGAGAAAATGCTCTGAAATTCCTCCTGTTTGATCGAACCGTCAGCCAATTGGCTGCGTTGAGCCCGTAACAACGCCGGTACCGTGCGCCCCTGATAAGGCACGTCCTTCAGTTCGGGCAGCGGGATGGCCATCAGGCTCATCAGATCATCAAGTCCGAGGGGACCGTTGATGCGATAGACGTCTTCACTTTCCACAGCCAGCCCTTCCATCAGCAGACGCACCATGTCGTCAGGCATTTCGTTGGCCACCTCGAGGCGCACCACTTCTCCCCCCATGCGCCGTTTGCGAAGCCCTTCTTGCAGGGCCTCCATGAGGTCATCGGCCTCTAGATCCCGCAGTTCAAGGTCGGCGTCGCGGGTGATGCGGAAGAAGTAATGGCCTTCGATCGTCATCCCCGGGAAGAGATGCTGGAGATTGAAGGCGACCAGTTGTTCCAGGGGAACCACCGTATGGAGGGCTTCGGGGCTTCGCGTGCAGAGCTCGGTTGGGATGGGCACGAAGCGGGGCAGGATCTTCTGCGGCACCTTGACCCGCGCGAACTGCTGTTGGCCCGTATCGGGATCACTGACCAGGGCCGCCACATTCAGGCTGAGGTTGCTCATGAATGGGAAGGGGTGGGCCGGATCGACGGCCAGGGGGGTCAAGACCGGAAAGATGGCGCGACGGAAATACTCGTCGACCCAGTCTTTTTGTTTTTTATTCAGGCGGTTGTAATCGAATAGGTGGACCCCATATTCGGCAAGTGAGCGCTTGAGATGCAAGCGATAGTGTTGCTGTTGTTGATCCAGAAGTGGTCTTAATTTCGTCTGGATGGCCTCCAGTTGCTGCAGCGGGGTTAGTCCGTCGTCGCTTAAAGTGGTGAGTCCCGCTTCTTGTTGAGACTTAAGCGAAGCCACTCGCACCATGAAAAATTCGTCAAGGTTATTGCTGAAAATCGCGCTGAATTTGGCTTGCTCCAACAGCGGGGTGCGTTCGTCGAGCGCCTGGGCTAGGACGCGTTGATTGAAGTCGATCCAGCTCAGCTCCCGGTTGATGTAAAGCTCTGCAGGCACGCTGGCTTTGGTCATCGCCGGGTACTTCTCGTTGTGGAGAGGGGGATTAAAGAGGAACGTAGCAATGTCAGGAGCTGGCTCCACGTGCTGGGCTTGCTTGACCGGGCAGACCGCCCACAAGTACCCCCACCAGCAACATCAGCCCCAGTCCAACCCAGAAAGGACTGCGTTGACCCACGGTTTCGAAGGCCAGGCCCGCCAGCGGCGGACCGAGAACCCCAGCAAGGCTTTGCAGCGCCTGCAAGCTGCCAAGGGCGGCCCCTTGCCCCCCCTCGTCCAAGCGGCGGGAAACAAGGCTGCGCAGACAGGGTGTCACCAGCCCGGTGCCCAAGGCCAGCAGGGCCACACCACCAAATACGAGGATTCCAGCCGTCTGCCGCTGAGCCAGGGCGATCAGCAAGAAACCCACGCTCACGAAACCAACCCCCGTCATGGACAGCCGCCGTTCGCCGAGGCGAGCCACCAGCGGCCCGATCAGCCCGCCCTGAACCACGGTGGCCACCACACCCACCACCAGAAAGGCGAGGGCGGAGAGTTCGGCCCCCCATTCGAAGGCCTGGCGCAGATACAGCACCAACATGGCGGTGAAGCCGTTGAAAGAAAGGAAAAACAAAAAGAAGGCCAGGGCCAGACCACGCACCTGGGGCTGACCCAGGACGCGACTGATCTGGCTGAAGGGTTGCAGGGACCGCCGCCTGGGTAGGGCCCGGCGCTCGGACGGGGAAAGGGTTTCGGGCAGCAGGGTGAGCACCACCACAAGGTTCAGCAGCGCGAATGCCACCGCCAAAAGCAGCGGCAGGGTAAGGCTGAAGCGGGCTAGAAGTCCCGCCAGAGCCGGGCCGAGGATGAAGGCCAGGCCAAAGGCCACCCCGAGCAGGCCAAAGGCCTTCGCCCTTTCCTCCGGGGGCGTGATGTCCGCCAGGACTGCCGTGGCGGTGGCGGCGGTGCCACCGCTCAGTCCATCGATGAAACGCGCCAGGAACAACAATCCCAGGGGGATACCGGCCGCCAGGGCACCGGGCCAGAAACGCCCCCAGGGCAGCATCAAGGTGGTGGCAAACAGTGAAAGCCCGAGCACCGAACCCGCCACGCAAACCGTGATGACCGGCTTGCGGCCAAAGCGGTCGCTAAGGGCGCCGATGAAGGGGGTGCCCACGAATTGGGCCAGGGCATAGGTGCCAGCCAGGGCCCCGAGGGTGCGGCCATCGTTGCTCAGTCCTGCCAGCAGGTAGGGGAGGAGGGGAAACACCATGCTTTCCCCGAGCCTGTCGTTGAGCAGGGTCAGAAAAACGCTCAGCAGGGTGGAAGGGCGCTGCCAGCGCAAGGGGAAGCCGCAAAGAGCCTCAGCATCCCATGGGGCTGCCGATGGCTGGTATAAGGAAGATTCCCCGACTGGATACAGGCGTGTTATTGGGCGCCACCGGACTGCTGTTGGTCTTGTTTCTGGGCTTTCACCTGGCCGGTGTTGGGCTTGCTTTGCTGAAGCCACAGATGTTTGAGGCCTGGAGCGCCACCCTGCACACTTGGCCGGCCCTCCCCGTTCTGGAAGGGATGCTGGTGGTCCTGTTCCTGCTCCATCCCCTTCGGGCGGCGGCCAAGGGGCTGGCCAATGCCGGTGCTGCTCCTGGGCTGCAGGGAGGTCGCCGCAGTCGGCGGGGAGGCGGTCTTGAATCTCTGGCGGCCCTGGCGGCTCGCACCAGCCTCTGGAGCGGAGGGCTGCTGTCGCTGTTTCTGCTGGTGCATCTGGCCCAGCTGCGCTGGGTGCGTCCCCCCGCTGGTGGCGAACGGGCTGCCGTGATGGCGGTTTTGGCCCAGCCCCATTGGCTGGCCCTCTATGGCGCCGCGGGGCTGGCGGTGGCGCTGCATCTGTTTCAGGGTGTCGAAAGTGCCCATCGCAACCTGGGACTGTTGGATCGAACCAACGCCGGCTCCCTGCGTTGGTTCGGGCGCCTGGTGGCGGTGCTGCTGGGGGGTGGTTTCAGCGTGGTGAGCCTGGCTCTGGCCTGGGGAGCGACACCGTGAACGTCGATGCTCCATCCCGCCACGATCCCCATCTGCCGGCCGGTGCTCTGGAGGGCGCCTGGCAACGCCATCGCCGGGATCTGCCCCTGATCAGTGCAGCGAACAAGCACAAGTTGCGGGTGCTGGTGGTGGGCAGTGGTCTGGCTGGGGCATCTGCGGCCGCGTCCCTGGCCGAGCAGGGCTACTACGTCAGCCTGATCACTTATCACGACAGCCCCCGTCGTGCCCATTCGGTGGCGGCCCAGGGGGGCATCAATGCCGCCAAGAACTACGCCAACGACGGTGACAGCGTCACCCGGCTGTTCCGCGACACCGTCAAAGGTGGTGATTTTCGCGCCCGGGAGGCCGGCTGTTTTCGCTTAGCCGAACTGAGCACGGCGATCATCGACCAGTGCGTGGCCCAGGGAGTGCCTTTTGCCCGTGACTATGGCGGCACCCTGGCCAACCGCAGCTTTGGCGGCGCCCTGGTGAGCCGCACCTTTTATGCCCGCGGCCAGACGGGGCAGCAGTTGCTCTACGGGGCGGTGCAGGCGCTGTTGCGGCAGGTGGAGGCCGGCCGGATTGAACTGCTGCCTCGCCGCGACCTGGTGGAGCTGGTGGTGGTCGACGGGGTGGCCCGGGGCGTGGTGTGCCGCCACCTGGTCAGCGGTCAACTGGAGACATGGACCGCCAATGCCGTGGTGTTGGCGAGTGGTGGCTACTCCAACATCTACTACCTCTCCACCAATGCGGTGAAGAGCAATGTCAGTGCCATCTGGCGGGCCTATCGCAAAGGGGCTGATTTCGCCAATCCCTGCTTCACCCAGATTCATCCCACCTGCATTCCCAGCGGCGATGTCCACCAGAGCAAGCTGACCTTGATGAGCGAGAGCCTGCGCAATGACGGCAGGGTCTGGCTGCCGGCGACGCAGGCGGATGGCCGTGCACCGGAGGCGATTCCAGAGGAGGAGCGTGATTATTTCCTCGAACGTCAGTACCCCACCTACGGCAACATGGTTCCCAGGGATGTGGCCTCGAGGCGCTCGCGCGAGCGCTGCCTGGCCGGCCATGGTGTCGGCCCCGGGGGGAGATCGGTGTATCTCGATCTCAAGGACGCCCTCGCCCGTGATGGCAAGGCGGCGCTTGAGGCCCGATATGGAAACCTATTGGAGATGTATGAACGCATCACCGGAGAGGATCCCCTGGTCACACCGCTGCGGATCTACCCCGCGCCCCACTACACCATGGGTGGGCTGTGGGTTGATTACCACTTAATGAGCACGCTGCCAGGACTGTTTGTGCTGGGGGAGGCCAATTTTTCCGAACACGGGGCCAACCGGCTTGGTGCCAGCGCCCTGATGCAGGGCCTCGCCGATGGCTATTTCATCGCCCCTGCCACCATCACCGCCTGGCTGGCGGGGCAGTCCCAGCCCGAGGTGGGGCCGGACCATCCCGCCTGCCGCCAGGCCAGGCATGAGGCCGAGGTCCGCATCGCGGCGTTGCTGGCTCCCCGGGGCCGATCTGGTGGCCTTCGGCCGGTGGATGACTGGCACCGGGAGCTGGGCCACTTGATGATCGAGACCTGCGGCATCAGCCGCCAGGGTCCGCGCTTGGAGAAGGCGATCGCCCAGGTGGAGGATCTGCGCCAGTCCTTTGATCAGGAGGGCGGAGTGGCCGATCTGGGTAGCGCCCGCATCAGCAACTCCTCAGGTCCGGGCCGCGGCATCCACTCCGAGTTGGAGAAGGCCTTGCGCCTGCAGGATTATTTCGGCCTTGCCGATTTGATGTTGCGGGATGCCTTGGCACGGCAGGAATCCTGCGGGGCCCATTTCCGGGAGGAGCATCAGACGGCCACGGGGGAAGCGCTGCGGGATGACGCCCGCTTTGGCCATATCGCCGCTTGGCAATGGCGCCAGGATGGACCTCCCCAACGTCACGTCGAGCCGCTGCGATTCAACGAAATCACCCCCAGCCAACGCGACTACCAATGAGTGCCACCCTGCGTATCAGCCTGAGAATCTGGCGTCAGCAGGACCCTTCGCTGCCGGGCGGTTTCGAAACCCACCGCCTGGAGGGTGTGAGTCCGGATCTCTCCTTGCTGGAACTTCTGGATCTGTTGAACGAACGACTGATCGGCGCCGGAGAACGGCCCGTGACCTTCGAGCACGATTGCCGTGAAGGCATTTGCGGCAGTTGCGGATTCATGGTCAACGGCCAGGCCCATGGCCCTCGGGCGGCGACCAGTGTCTGCCAGCTCTATCTGCGCCAGTTTCGCGATGGGGAGGAGCTGGTGCTCGAGCCCTGGCGGGCCCGCGCCTTCCCGCTGCTGCAGGACCTCAGCGTGGATCGTTCGGCTCTGGATCGGATTCTGGCTGCGGGCGGCTATTGCTCGGTGAACACCGGTCAGGCCCCGGAGGCCAACGCGCTGTTGGTGGGCCGTGATCAGGCGACCAGTGCCTTCGAGACCGCCACCTGCATCGGTTGCGGTGCCTGCGTGGCGAGCTGCCGCAATGCCTCCGCCAACCTGTTTGTGGCGGCCAAGCTGGCCCACCTTGCTCAGCTGCCCCAGGGCCAGCCCGAACGTCAGCGGCGTGCCAGGGCGATGACCGAGCGCATGGCGGCCGAGGGATTTGGCAGTTGCAGCAGCCAGCTTGAATGTGAGGCCGTCTGTCCCAAGCAGATTTCAGCCGACTGGATCAGCTGGATGAATCGCGAAACACGGCCGCTTTAGGGCGGATGATGAGCGAGCCAAAGACGTTTTGCTCTTTCCGCAGGGCTGCTACCTTGAGCCAAAATCCTGGCTCCCCTTGGAACTCTGCGTCCAGCCTGCTTCTCTGGGTGATGGCGCCGATCCCAGCGGCATCACCACACCGTTCGAATCGGCCTTCATGATCATCCATGTCAAGGGTGAACTTGACAGCAACACTTCGGGCGAGCTGGATGACACGCTCAAACGTTTATTGGATGAAGGTTCGCGTCGCTTTATTCTCGAACTCAGCGAGATGGACTACGTCAGCAGCGTCGGTTTGCGTGTGTTCCTCGCCCATCTCAAGAAGTTGAAATCTGAGCAAGGTCGCATGGTGCTGGCTGGGCTCAATGACGAAGTGCAGGAAATCTTTGACATGGCAGGCTTCTCGTCCCTGTTTGAAATCACCACCGATCTGGATGCGGCCCGCTCCGTTTTGTGCGCTTAGGCCTGAGTATGCGTCTGCTGCGTGAGAACAGCAAATTCAAGATTGGCTGGGATCTGTTGATTTGTCTGATGGCCTTCATCACGGGCCTGATCTTGCCAATGGAGCTTTTGAGGTCGTTTGGCTATGGCCACCCCCTGACTCCTCTGTGGTTTCTGTTCAGTTTGATCGGCTTGCTGGATATTGTGCTGACGTTTAATTCAAGTTTTGAGCGCAATGGCGTCATCATCAAAGATCGTCGTCAGATTGCCCGCCGTTATCTGAGGGGGTGGTTCTGGCTTGATATCATCGCGAATTTACCCTTTTTGTTTCTGACCGGCGTGCATCTTCGCCAGCCCCTGGTGACATTGCTGCCCTTGTTGCGTTTGCCTCAATTGTGGCGGATTACGGCCCGGTGGGAAGATCTGCAATTAGTCAATACTTCGGTCTTGCGCATGTTGCGCTATAGCAGCAGCATCATATTGATCACCAATTGGATTGCCTGCCTGTGGCTCTGGGTTGGATTGCGTGATTTCAGTTCCCAGGGTTGGATCCAACGCCTGGAGCTGGCGCGGGATAACTTTTTTGATCTCTACCTGCATTCACTTTATTGGACAGTCACCACTCTTGCGACCGTGGGCTATGGCGATATAACGCCAAAAACCCGGCTTGAGATCATGCTAGCAATCGGCATGATGATCGTTGGGGCTTTGCTCTATGCCTTTGTTGTTGGTAATGTAGTCAGTATTCTCAACCAGCTTGATGGTGGTCGATCGGATTATCGTAAGCGTCAGTCAGCCATCGTTGCTTTTCTCAGTCATAACGGAGTGGACAAGGAGACAATCGTACGTATCCGCCGCTTCAACGACTATCAGTGGGCGCGAACCAGGGGCTTTCGGACGAAGGAGTTGTTTGAAGAGCTGCCTGCGGAGTTGCGCAGTGAGGTGACCTACAAGATGTTGCGTGATCAGGTGGAGACCGTGCCCCTTTTCTCCAAGGCTTCGCCGGGACTTCGTAATCGCCTGTTGCTGCTCTTGCAACCTGTGACCTTCCCTCCCGGGACCATGGTGTTGGAGCCCCAGGCGATGGGGGATGAAATTATCTTTATCACCATGGGCGAACTGGAAATCGAAACCCAGGCTCCCTTGCCCGTTGAGGTGCTGCGGATCGGAGCCGGTGACTATGTCGGCGATCTGGCTTTCTTCCTCAAGGAAGAGAGAACCTGTGGCGTCCGCTCCAAGACCTATGTGGATGCCTTTATTCTTTCTCGCTCTGTCTTTGACCACCTGCGTGTGCATGAGCCACGCCTCAAGGACGTGATGCTGGCGATGGCCCGCCAGCAATCCGATCGCAACCAGTCCTTATTGCTGGCTGGGCTGGTGGTTTGAACTTGTCCGTTGGCGCGATAGTTGTGGGGGGTCAAAAATGGAAGCTGGTTTTCACCAGAGCGCCCAGGTTTTGAAAGCCATTGCCACTGTGTTGCTGCCTGGCAAAGCTACCCTCGATGGCGCCGTAGGGGCTGCTCAGCCAGAACAGGGCTGGTGTGATCGTGATGGCATCACTGATTTGCCACTGGTACCAACCCTCCCAGGCGAATTGGCCATCGCGGGGTGTGTCGTTGCCCTGGCCCAACAGGCGTGAGCACACTCCGCCGCAGCCTGTGATGAAGGTGGGTTGGCCCACAGCCAGCCCAAAGTTGTTGCCAGCCACCAGGACGTCGCTCCATTGCAAGCCCACAAACCAGGATTGGCTTATCATCGACCCGAAGCCCGCCCCGGGATTGCCGGGCCGAATCACATTCAGCCCCCAGCCGCTGCTGATTGAGGGCCACCAACCGGAACTCTGGGGTTGCCAATAGCCACTGAGACCCAGCGATTGGGTGTCCCCCGTGGTACCAAAGGCCGCCAGGGCCGGCCAGTCCGACACATTCAACGCCGCCAGGGGCGTGGCACTGCCGGGGTAAACTGCACCCGCAAAAGCGTTGCCCCAGGTATAGACCGCCGCCAATGCCCAGGCGTCGGCCCCGTAGCCCAGTTGCAGAGTTGCTGTTGACCCGGATGCCGCGGTGCCCAGACCCCCCTCCAGGGGGGAGCTCAGATCGGCATTGGCGGCCAGATATTCAGCGCTGATGCTCCAGCCGCCCCGTTTCCACCAGACACCGATGCCGGCGCCGAGGTTGGTGTCATAGGCGCCGGGAGCACCCGCATAGCTGAACACATCCAAGATGGTGTCCGCTGGATAAACGCTCGGCCACAGCGCCAGGGCATCGTCCTGACGGATGCGGGGGCCGATGGTCAGGGTGATCTCAGATCCGAGGGGGAATTGATAGAAAAGGCGGTAGATCGCCAAGACGTCGCCGCAGTTGGCTTCGGAGCCGCAGGAGCTCTGATAGGCCACCTCCAGCTCGTTGAGGCCATTGAGGTTGCCGAAGCCCGATCGGGCGAAGTTGCCGGCCCGCAGTTGGCTCCTCAGCAGGTCCTTGCCCGTGAAGCTGGTGTCGACATTGAATTTCAGGTCGTACGACAAGGTTGTGCCTCCCTCCTTGGCTTGATAGGACTCCACCAGGGGCCGATTGCCGCCGGAAAATTCAATGGCTCCCAGCACAAACGTGGCCTGGCCCGTGAGCCGGGTGGCGGGGGCAAAGCGGCTGGCCTCCAGTTCCCCCAGACGGGCCTCGAGGGCGTCCGCATCGCCCTGGAGTTCGGCCATTTCCGTGGCGAGCTCGCGCCGCAGCCGCAGCAGGGAGTCGGTGGCTTCGCTGCCGGCCCGTAGGCAGCCATGCAGCAACACCGCCGCCTCCTGCCGGCTGATCGTTCGCCCAGCCTCAAACAAGGGACTGCTGTGGGATCCCAGACAGGGGTGCTCCTGATCCAGGCGGCGCAGGGCCTGATAGGTCCAATCCTGGGGGCGCAGCTCGTTGAAGCCGGGCAGGGTCTCACTGGCGCCCACCGCTGTCTGGGCCAGGCCCGCCGCGGGCAGGAGCACCGCGGTTAGCGACATCGCCAATGGCCCGAGGAGGGAGAGATCTGGCGCCTGATACCAGCCCTTGCGGGAGTGACCTCCGCGGGGAGGGCTGGCTGTGCGGCTCCGTGGCGCCATGACACGCGGGATTTCAGTCGGCCCGATGAGCATGACAACGAACCTTCTGGGTTGCCAATCCCCGGGCTTTCTTATCCGACTTGAACCTCTAGTTGGAATCGCTGGCGTCTTGGCTCGACCCACTGACGCCAAATCTTCGGCAAAT
>JBEIVL010000022.1:0-31015 GCA_040373885.1 Aphanothece sp. | reverse complement strand
GGGCTGGCCTGGCCCCTTGATTGTGCTGGGGGATCGGCCGGGGTGCGCTGCGGGGCGCGGCGGGCGGCATCGATGCCGCCATTGCGGCGCTGGCCGTAGCAGGAGCGGAGGATTCGCCAAGGGGATGGAGCCGAGCCAGGGTGAGCTCGACTCGCTTTTCCTTCACCCCATCGGCTCGGCTGACCGTGTTGATGCGCAGGCGGCCTTCCACCACCAGCCGCTGGCCCGCTCGGGCGCGGTTCTGAAGATCCTGGGCCAGATTGCCCCAGCCCACAACCTTGATCTGGCCCGGGGGATCCTCCGGCCGAAGGCCGTCAAAGCGCACGGCCATTTCAGCCACCGGCGTCTGGTTGTCCTGGGTGTATCGAACCTGGGGGGCCTCCAGCACCTCCACCTCCAGCAAACAGTGATTCACTCCGATCCCAACGGATTGCTGCGTCCATCCTGATGCACGCCGCTCCATCGGCCAGGGGAAGGGGGGGGCGCATCTGGTTGTTCACCGGAACGGGTGAGGGGCCGGAAATGGCCCGGGTGCTGTTGGGGCGCGGCTGGCGGCTGCGCATCAGCGTGGTCAGTCCTCCAGCGGCACTGGCCTACGGCAGCGCCAGCGGTCTGGAGCTGAGGGTGGGGGCGCTGGCGGGGGACGGAGCCCTGACGCGAGATCTGCTGACGGCCCGCTCCTGTGGAGATGGCTTCACCTGGGTGGTGGATGCCAGCCATCCCTTTGCCTGTCGGATCAGCTCCAGCCTGGTGGCCGCGTGTGCCGGCCTCCATCAACCTCTACTGCGTCTGCAGCGACCCCTGTTGCCTCTGGGCCGGGCCGAGTGCCTGGCCGATCTGGCCGCTCTGGGGCAGCAGGATCTGACGGGCGAACGGGTGCTGCTGGCGATCGGCGCCCGCCAATTGGCGCCAGCGGTGCGCCTCACGCCGGGGGCGGTCCACTACAGCCGCATCCTTCCCTTGCCTTTGGCCCTGCAGCTGGCGACAGCAGCGGGATTGCCCGCTGAGCGCATCGCCTGCCTGCGGCCGGGAGGGGATGGTGCCATCGAGCGCGCTCTCTGTCGCTTCTGGCGGTTGACCTGTGTGGTGGCCCGGCGCTCAGGGGGGGCGAACGAGGCGCTCTGGCATCGGATTGCCGCCGACGAGGGCCTGCGGCTGTTGTTACTGGATCGGCCGCCAGAGCCCCCGCAGGTGCGGGTTCTGCCCCTAGAGGCCCTGCTGGAGCAGCTGGGATGGCCTGATTCGGGGGGGCACGAGCCTTGATGCGTTGCTGGGCCGGGGCCTCAACCCAGGTGCTGGGCGACCAGGTCGGGGAGGGACGCCAATGGCCTGGGGCCGAGTTGGGTGACGACCTGGCCGGCGCAGAGGGAGCCGAGCCGGCCGCATTGCTCAAGGCTCGCGCCGTGGGTGTAGCCCTGCAGGAACCCGGCGGCGTAGAGATCGCCGGCGCCGGTGGTGTCAATCAGGGGGCCGAGACGAAATGGTTCAATCGGCAGGGTGGTTTCGCCGCAGAGCACCACCGATCCCTGTTCGCTGCGGGTCAGGGCCGCCACCTGGCAGCGGCCCCGGACCTGCTGGGCCGCCTCTTCAAAGCTTTCGGCCTTGTAGAGGGAGGTGATCTCCATCTCATTGGCAAAGAGGATGTCGACATGGCCGTCCACTAATTCAAGGAAGCTGTCGCGGTGTCGGTCGACGCAGAAGGCATCGGAGAGGGAGAGGGCCACCTGGCCGCCGCTGGAACGCATGGCGGCGGCAGCCGCCAGGAAGGCCTGTTTGGCCGCTTCGCTGTCCCAGAGGTAGCCCTCCAGGTAGAGCACTTTGGCCTGGGGCACCAGATCGAGATCGAGATCTCCAGGGTCCAGGCCCACCGAGGCGCCCAGATAGGTGCACATCGTGCGCTGGGCATCGGGCGTCACCAGGATCAGGCAGCGGGCGGTGGAGGGACCACTGGCCGCGGCGGGGGTTTCAAAGCGGGCTCCCACGGAGCGTATGTCGTGGGCAAAAATCTCACCCAACTGGTCATCGCGCACGCGACCGATGAAGGCGGCCTTGCCCCCCAGTTGGGCGATGCCCGCCAGGGTGTTGGCGGCGGACCCCCCTGAGGTTTCCAGTCCAGGGCCCAGGCTGGCGTACAGCCCCTCGGCCTCCGTCTCATCGATCAGGGCCATGGTGCCCTTGCTGAGGCCATGATCGTCCAGGAAGCGGTCGTCGGTCTGGACCAGCACGTCGACGATGGCGTTGCCGATGCCGACGACATCAAGGCTCCGGTCTTGCGGCAGCAGGCTGTTGGGAGCCGGGAGGGGCGCGGCGCTCATGGCTGATTCAGGCGGAAGAGACGGGACTTGTAGATCGACTAGACGCTGAGCAGGGCCCGTTTGGGGCCATGGATCGGATCTTCGACCACAATGGTTTGATCCCGCTGGGCCCCGAGGGAGACGATGGCGATGGGCACCTCCATCAATTCCGCCAAGAACCTCAGGTAGGCCCGGGCCGTGTCGGGGAGATCCTCCAGCCGGCGACAATCCGCGGTCGAGCATTGCCAGCCGGGCAGGGTCTGGAAGATCGGCTGACAGCGGGCAAAATCCTCAGCGCTGCAGGGGAAGTACTCGATGCGTTCGCCGTCGAGCTCGTAGGCGACGCACACCTGGATCTCATCGAGTTCGTCGAGCACATCCAGCTTGGTGATCGCCAGACAATCCAGACCGTTGACTTCAACGGCGTAGCGACCGATGACCCCGTCAAACCAGCCACAGCGCCGCCTCCGACCGGTGGTGGTGCCGAATTCGCCGCCGCGATCGCAGAGGTGGTCGTTCAGGCTGCCCTCCAGCTCGGTGGGGAAGGGGCCTTCGCCCACGCGGGTCGTGTACGCCTTGGCCACCCCGATCACCCGGTCGATCAGGGTGGGACCCACCCCAGCTCCGATGCAGGCTCCGCCTGAGACGGGATTGGAGGAGGTCACGTAGGGATAGGTGCCGTGGTCGAGATCGAGCAGGGTGCCCTGGGCGCCCTCAAACAGAATGTTCTTGCGGGCTCGGGCTGCCTGGTGAATGGTGCGGGTGCAATCGACCACATGGGGGGCCAGTCGCGCTCCATAACCGGTGTATTCGGCAATCACCGCATCGGGATCGAGGGGATCGAGTCCGTAGACCTTGGTCAGGAGTTCGTTCTTCTGGGTGAGCGGTGTCAGCAGCCGATCGCGGAGACGGTCTTCGTCGAGCAGATCGATGACCCGGATGCCGTTGCGTTCGGACTTGTCGGCGTAGGTGGGTCCAATGCCGCGACCGGTGGTGCCGATGCGGCGGTCGCCGCGCCGCAATTCGATCGCCTGGTCCAGCAGGCGGTGATAGGGCATGGTCACGTGGGCCGTGGAGGCCAGCTTGAGGCCCTCCACCGAAATGCCGTAATCCTTGAGGGTGTCAATCTCGCCAAGCATCACCCGAGGATCCACCACCGTGCCGGATCCGATCAGGCAGACGGTGTCGGGATAGAGGATTCCGGATGGAATCAGGTGCAGCTTCAGCACCCGCTCGTCGACGACGATGGTGTGCCCGGCGTTGACCCCACCCTGGTAGCGAACCACAACGTCGGCGGAGCGGCTCAGGAGATCGGTGATCTTGCCCTTGCCCTCGTCACCCCATTGCGCACCGATGACGACGACGTTGGCCAAGGACAAGGCGGCCCGTAGCCGCTTCACAGCACAAGTGAAGAGCGTGTCAGATGCAGGTGCCCTTCGTCAAAGACTTGGGCCAGCCTGTGCTCAGGTCCCCCGAACCACCGAGGCTTGGGCCTGTTGCAGTTCCTTCTCGATGCGGTTGCGCAGGGCCTCGGGCAGGGGGCGGTTGGCGTAGCCGAGGTAATGGCCGGCCAGAGAGTTGAGGGCGGTTTGCATCGTTGTGAATGACCCCAGACCGTTGATGTCCTGGCGAGGGCGGTAGCGGGCCGTGTAGTCATTGATCAGGGTGCGGGCGTCTTTCTCCGCCTGACTACGGTCGGGGTCATCGGCCTCGAGATGAATGGTGGTCAGCAGGCTCTTGGCCACGGTGACGGTGTCATCGACGTAATTGCCGCTCAAGGGGCCGCCGGCGCCGCTGCAGCCGGTGAGGCTGAGGCTCAGGCAGAGCACCAGGGCCAGGGCGGCCTTGAACGCCCAGCGCCCGCCCAGGGCCTCGGCGATCCAGGTGGCCAGACGTTGGATTGGATTCAAGACAGCCATGGTGGTGCGGCATGTGGGCCGATCTTAAAGTTGCGTTGGATTCGCTCCCTGTGACGGGGCGGTCAAGCGCTGCATCACCTGGGGCAACAGGTCGTCCGCGGAAAGGTCCTGCGGTTCGCCATCAAGACGGGACACCAGTTCCACTCGGCCGCTGGCGGCTCCCCTGCCGACCACAACCCGGAAGGGAATGCCAATCAGCTCGGCGTCTTTGAATTTGACCCCGGCCCGTTCGTCGCGATCGTCTAGTAGCACTTCCACCCCGGCGGCCAGCAATTGGTTGTAAAGCCGCTCGGCCAGCTCCACCTGGCTGGGTTCGTTGATGCTGGCGATCACGATGATCACCGCAAAAGGGGCGATTTCCAGCGGCCAGCGGATGCCTCGGCCGTCATGGTTCTGTTCGACCGCGGCCTGGGCCAGCCGCGACACCCCGATGCCGTAGCAGCCCATCCATAGGGGTTCCTCCTGGCCGGCCTCGTTGGTGAAGGTGGCCTCCAGGGCGGTTGAGTATTTGCGTCCCAACTGGAAGATGTGGCCTACCTCGATGCCGCGGGTGGCCTCCAGGTGCTGGGAGGCATCGTGAAGGCAACGGTCGCCGGGTTGGGCGGCTCGCAGGTCGATCACCTGATCGGGCGCCGGTTTGAGTCCCAGGCCGGCCCAGCTGACCCCTACCCGGTGTTCGCCCTGGCGGTTGGCGCCACAGACGAAGGTTTCCAGGGCGATGGCGGTGGGATCAAACAAGCGCAGGAACGAAGGCTCCAGCCGGGGGATCGGAGCGGGTTGTTCGGCGTTGCTGCCGGCGACACGGTCAGCGGCAACGCCGACCAGGGGCTCCCGCTGGAGTGGCGCTTCTTCGAGATTGGGGCCCAGATACCCCATGGGTAGGACGGACAGATCGAGGGGAAGCCTCTCCTGACGCACCAGCTCGGCGGTGAGGGGATCGATGCGGAGCAGAGCTCCGTGCTCGGGCCCCAGGCGAGCGCTGACGGCGTTGCTCAGCTTCACCTCGTTGAGCTGCTGATCGCCCCGCAGGCTGATCAGCAGCGGTTGGCAGAGGCCGTCCTCGAAGCGGGCCAGCAGCAGCAGCACCTTGACCAGCTGGGACCCCTTGAATCCGTGGGCCTCCACCAGCTGGTCGATGCTGGTCTGACCGGGAGTGGCCAGGGTCTCGCCGGCGCCGCCGTTGCGAAGGCCCCCCGGCAGCGGCACCGCTTCGCTCGCCAAGGACACGGCCCGCTCCTGGTTGGCGGCATAGCGGCCATCGGGACTGGTCAGGATCAGGTCTTCGCCGGCATCGGCGGTGACCATGAATTCCTGGCTGGCGGAGCCGCCGATGGCGCCGCTGTCGGCCTCGACAGCCACGGCCCTCAGGCCGCAACGCTCGAAGATACGGCGATAGGCGCCATCCATGGCGGCGTAGGTCTGGCGGAGGCAGGCCTCGTCGGCATGAAAGGAGTAGGCATCTTTCATGATGAATTCCCGGCCCCGCATCAGCCCGAAGCGGGGCCGGATCTCATCGCGAAATTTGGTCTGGATTTGATAAAGGTTGACCGGAAGTTGGCGGTAGGAGCGGAGCAGGTTCTTGGCCAGCTCGGTGATGACTTCCTCGTGGGTGGGACCCAAGCCCTGCTCCCGGCCCTGGCGATCGGTGAGGTGGAACATGATGCCTTCGCCCGCCGTGTATCCGGCCCATCGACCGCTGCGTTGCCAGAGTTCAGCCGGTTGCAGCTGGGGCAACAGAACCTCGAGGGCCCCGGTGGCATTCATCTCCTCGCGCACGATCTGGGAGATCTTCTGCAGGACTCGCCAAAGCAGGGGCAGGTAGGCGTAGATGCCTGCGCTGATCCGGCGCGTGTATCCGGCGCGTAACAGCAATTTGTGCGAAACAATCTCGGCTTCGGCCGGATCGTCCCGGAGCGTCACCAGCATCAGGCGGGAGACGCGCATGGCCCAACAAAGAGAGGTGAGCGGACCTTACCATTGGTCGAATCGTGGTCCGGCAAGCGATCTGAAGCCTCCGTGCCGCTTGGGCTCCGCCTCTCCAGGGCCCCAGTCCGAATCCCTCGCCCAGGGGAGCTAGACAATCTGGCCATGACTGTAAATAAAATTGGAAATCCCTGCTAGGTTCCCAGGCACTCTGGTTAACCCACCTGTTCCATGCTTGCTCCATCCGCTACCTCACTCATAGGCAACGGTGGCGCTAATGGCGTTCAGGCTTTGGCGGCATCCCTGCTCAAGGACAATGGTGCGGTAGGGGCTGAGCAGACCGGCGAAGAGCTTTTGATCACAATCGACGATGTGCAGAAGGCACTAAATAGATCCAGGGCTTCTGTATATCGTTATACCAATACCGACCCCCGCAATCTCAATCCTCCTTTTAACCCTCGTAAGCTCAACCCGGAATATCGCACCGATCAGAAAGACCCCCTGGTTTTCCATCCCAATGAGGTGGCCCGTTTCGCCCGGGATGTGCTGCGCATCAAGGAAGTGACTGTGGAGGTGCTCAACTCACCGTCCACAGCCACCCAGCAGCTGTTGGGATCCATCCTCGATGAGCTGCGGGCCATCCGCGAACACCTCGACCAGTTGGACTCCCCACCCAGCCAGCTCAATCACCATCGTCACCACAGCCAGTCGCGCCCCGCGGCCTGAATCGTCCGCCCCTGATCAGACTTGAAGCTGGCCTGGGCAATCCCACGACAGGGGGCTTCTTTCACTCCAGGCGTTGCAGCAGCACACCCTCGTAATCGAGGGCCCGAAACACTGGCGCCGGATCGCTGAAGCCGGCGGCTTCCACCAGTGAGGCCAAGCGGGATGATCCGATCGGATGCACGGCCTCCGTAAGACCGTGCAGGGAGCCATCGTTCGCCTTGTCAACCCCTGGCACCGGACCCGCGGCCCGCTGGAAGGCCAGCCGAGCGGCCGCCAGTTGCTTCTGAAGGCTCGACTTTTCTCCCTGCATCAGATCGACGAGAAGCACCTGGCCCCCGGGCCGCAGGCTGCCGGACAGGGCGGTAAGGAAGCGGAGTTTGCTGCCGTCATCGGGGAGGCCCTGCAGCACGAGGACGGCTAGGGCCCCGTCGAAACCTGTCGCTGGCCTTGCCAGCGATGGAGTCTCAAGGTCTTCAAGCCTCGTGGCCTGCCACTGGATGCCCTCGTCCCCGTCGAGCCCCTCGCTGCTCAACCTCTCCCGGGCGGCCTCCAACATTGCCTCAGAGGGGTCGATGGCGGTGAGATGCCAGTCAGGGCGCTGGCGCCGGGCCTCCAGCAATTCGGCGCCCGTCCCGCATCCCGCCACCAAGATGGAGGCCCCGGATGTCGCCCCCAGGGGCGAGGTCGCCAGCAGAGCCACCCCAAGGCGAGCCAGGCTGCTGTAGCCGGGAATCAGCAGCTGGGCAATGCGGTCGTAGCGGGCCGCGGCGGTATCGGACAAGGGATCCAAGCGATGAAATGATGCTAAGCAGCCCCTTGGGCCCAACCGGCCCAGCGATCAGAGCCGTTGGCCAGTGTGGCGTCGATTCGAGATCAGGGGCGGAGCGTGTCTTAAGTTGGGCGGCGCCTATACCCTGATCCACCGTGCCCACCATCCGTTTTGAAAAGGAAGGCCAGCAGGTGGGATGCATTGAGGGGGCGAACCTGCGCAAGGCCGCCCTTGATGCCGGCATCAACCCCTACAAGGGCCTCAACAATTTCAACAACTGCGGCGGCCTGGGCCAGTGCGGCACCTGTGTGATGGAGGTGGTGGAGGGCGGCCGCAACCTCTCTCCCCGCAGCGATGTCGAGGAGGTCTACCTCGCCGATCGCCCCGCCAACTACCGGCTCAGCTGCCGTACCACTGTCAACGGTGATGTCACCGTGCGCACCAACCCAGGTGAAGGCGTTGGCAAGGGCTCCAACAGCCTCGTCGGCGCTCTCAAAGCCCTAGTGGGTCGCCGCTGAATTCGTCCATGGCGACCCAAGCCACGGCCGGGGCCACCCTCTACGGCTACAAAGCCTGTGGCACCTGTCGCAAGGCCCTGGCCTGGCTCAATGACCATGGGTTCAATTTGCCCATGGTCGACATCACCATGACGCCTCCACCCCACGAGCTTTTGCAGCGTGCCTTGTCCCAGCCTGGGGGACGGTCTCGCCTTCTCAACACCAGTGGCCAGAGTTACCGCGCTCTGGGCGCGGTCGTCGTTAAGGCCATGGATGACGAGCAGCTGCTGCAGGCCCTCGGGGCCGATGGTCGTCTAATCAAACGTCCGTTTCTGGTCACCCCCGCCGGAACCATCCTGACCGGATTTCGCCAGGATGAATGGGAGCAGGCCCTGGTCAACCCCTGAATGGGCCCAGGGTAGGCGTTGATTCGTCGTTGTCTGGTCGATCGGAGCCGCCCCGATTCATCAGCTGATCCAGCTCCTCGATCAGCTCTTCGATGCCCGCACGGTTGATCTGGCTGAGGTAGTTGCGCTTGACCGCCTCGATCAGGGCGCAGAGCAGCTGCTGGGAGCGTTCCAGGTTCGGCCCCTGCTCCAGGGCGGTGGCCAGTTCTTCCCAGAAGCGGTCCAGGCAACGCTGCAGCAGTGCCATTTGTTGGTCATCCCTGTGGCCCAGCCGATCCCCGGTGCTGCGACTGAGGTCGATCAGACTCTCCACCATGCCGCCGGCCAGCTGGCGACTGAGACCTTTCTCCATCTCAAGCAGCGGCTGCAGACCCCGCAGGGAACTGGGGATCACCGTTGATTGCAGGCTCCGCTGCAAGGCGTGGCCCAGAACCCCCTGCAACTCAGGGGCCAGGCGCGGGGCCACCTCCACCAGCAGCAGGGGCCCCCAGATTCGCAACAACTCCAGCAGTTGCCGATCCCTGGTCGCCAGCACACTCTGGTCGCTGCGTAGGGAGCGGATCCGCTCCGGCCAGCGCCGGGACCGAATCAATTGCTGCAGTCCGTCGAGCAGTTGCAGCGCCAGCACCTCAAACAACTCCACCGCCAGAAGGGCCACCACACCACGGCTGATCACGGCCCGCAAAGGTTCGATGCTGATCAGGCCGCTGGTCTGGAGCCGCTCCAGGACAGGTACCACCCGCAGCCAGCGCCAGAAGGGCAGCAGCAGGGGCAGATCAATCCAGCGCCGCAACAGGGCCTGATTCCAGCTCAGGCCCGGCAGGCGGCGTCGCAGACGCACCGCCCTCAGGAGGATGTCGAAGAGGAAGACACTCTGGAAAAACACCAGGTCGTAGCGCCAGAAGTGATCCGTGGGACGGCCGTTGTTGTCGATCGATCGCCAATAGTTAGTCGCCACGAGCGGCAACACCTCGCTGGTCCAGAACTGGCGCTCGGACCGCCAGTTCTGACTGTTGATGCGCAGCGGATCCAGCAACCGGGCGGCGGATTCCTTGGCGGAATCGAGGTTGGCCCGGTTGCGGAGGCGAAATTTGATCTTTTCGAGTGTGCCCGAGGCTCCCGTCGCTTCGAAGGGATTGGTGTCGATCATCTGCTCGCTCAGCTGGATCTGACGCTTCAGCAGACGTTGTTGCTGCGTCGACAGCCCAGGCTTTGAGCCAGGAGCGGCTGGTTGCAGCAGGGCCTGGTCCAGTTCGTTGAAACTGCGTTGGTAGGCCTGGGTTTCGCGATGGGCCTCAATGCCCTTGATCGGATCCATCCAGGGCGTCACATCCGGCAGGAAGCGCAACGGCAGGGCCAAGGGCGCAGAAGGGATCGGATAAAGGTTGCGCTGCAGCCAAAAAGTGCGCAGCGGCACATAGCTGAGGTCAAACAGCACCCAGATCAGGTTCAGCGTCGCCCAGAGCGCCACAAAACGATCCCAGCTTCGTCCCAGGCGATCGGCCGGTACCGGCAGGGCGTCATGCCAGCGGGGGCGTGCCATGGAAGCCTGGTGGCAGGAAGGTGCCTACTCTGGCTGCAACCAAGACCTACCTGACGGAGTGCCTTGAGCCCGAAGGAATCCCAGGCCCATCCCCCCACTGTTGACGCGGACGAGATCCGGGTTCATCGCAGCCATTCCAGCCGCCCCGTACGCCAGGAGGACCCGGAAAACCCCTGGGCTTTCTGGCGCAGCCTGTTGTTGACCCTGGCCGTCGCACTGGGAATCCGCCAGTTTCTGGTCGAAGCCCGCTACATCCCCTCCGGGTCGATGCTGCCGGGTCTCCAGCTTCAGGACCGGCTGCTGGTCGAGAAGCTGAGCTATCGGCGCCGGGCCCCCCAGCGCGGTGAAATCATTGTCTTCCATTCCCCGCACCATTTTGACCCGGTGCTGACCGCCCAGCAGCCCCGGGGCCCCCTCACCTGCCTGCTGGTCAATATCCCCGTCATCGGCTCCCTGGAGGGTCTGCAGCAACCCGCCTGCGACGCTTATATCAAGCGCGTCATCGGCCTCCCCGGCGAGCATGTGGGGGTCGATCCCCGCGGCCAGGTCACGATCAACGGCCAGCGCCTGAGTGAGCCTTACGTCAAGAATTCGTGCCCGGTCAACGCTCAGGGGATGGGTCCCTGTCGCACTCTCGATGTGGTCGTGCCCGAGCGCCATGTCCTGGTCCTGGGGGATAACCGCGGCAATAGCTGGGATGGACGGTTCTGGCCCGGTGGTCCCTTTCTGCCCCACAGCGAGATCATCGGACGTGCCTTCTGGCGTTTCTATCCCTTCAACCAGATGGGCAGCCTGGCACCTGCCACGTCGACGCAGAAGTGAGTCCGCTCGCGATCACCTGACCGACCAGTGGGCGCTCAGGCCAGGGGGTGTTTGCCGCCGAAGAGCCTGAGTTGCGTGCCTGCCAAAGCCAGCTTTTCTCGGAGTCAAACAAGATCCAGCGTTGGCTGCCTGGCGCGAGGCTTTCCTCTTCTAGGCCCAGGAAACGGGTGGGTCCCCAGCACAGACGCTCCCACAACAGGGAGGGGCTCCAGCCGCGCCCACGCACCAGCTCTTGCCACAGCAAGGGCAGCACCAGGCCATGGCCCGCCAGACCCGGTGGACGCTGATCCAGGGGCAGGAGTTGTTCTTCGGCATCTAGCCCCTGGTGGTGGACCGCCACGGCGCTGATGACGCCCTCGGCTAGCGCCTCGATCAGGGCCAGGCGATCCGGCGGACCCCCTAGGGAGGGAATCACTTTCCAGCCCTCATCCGCCAGATCCAGAGAGCCGCTGTCGCTGAGCAGATGCCACCAGCAGACGCTGGCCGGAGGGGGGGCGGGGTCGTGGCGCAGCAGGGCGACCCCTTCGGCGGTGGAGAGATTCATCAACCGCAGTTGGACCTGGGGCAAGCGGCCCGCCAGGGTCAGCAGGGTCTGCAGGGGCAGCAGCTCGCTCAGGGCCGGGTCCACCGGCCAACCCGCGCGCAGGGCCTCGACCCGTTCCCGCACGAACCCATTGCGGCACAGGGTTGCGTCCCTCACCGGCAGCAGGACGGGCCGTTCGCCCATTTCGGCCAGGCTCAGGCCCCGTTCCAGCAATCCCAGGGGCGGCAGGCTGTCCCCTAACGCCAGGCCGATGGCGCCGGCCGCCAGTTGGTCGCCATGGCCGGCAAGGTCTTCATCCCTTCCTTCAGAACAGAAACTGCCCCAGAGATGAAGGTGCATCGGCGGCGACCAGTGCAAGCCCAGGCGCTCGGGCCTGTCCCTCCAGGCCTGTGCCCAGGGCAGCAGAGCGACGCTGCCGTATCCGCCCTCGGCCGCCGAAACCTGAAGGCTTGTCAGGGTTTCCGCCCGGCCCAAGAAGGGGTCGTCCAGGACGCTGTGGGGATCCACAAGGGGGGGAGCCAGCCAGCAGGTGTGGGCCTCGATGGTCTGGCATGGAGACTCCGTAGAGACCTGCAGAGTTTCGGGTTCGGCCAGGGCCTGTAGCCGCTGATCGGCGATCAGGGCATCCACCACCCTCGCCGGCCGACCCGGCGCCTCGATCAGGTTGACCCGGCGCAGCAGCAGGTGCGGGTCATTCATGGAGACGTTGGTGCGCTCAAAGGGCTCCTGCGGCCGTGCGATCCAGCACTCCGCCCAGGTGGCTGGTCAGATTGACACTGGTCACCACCGCTGGCGCGTCGGCACCGTTGGGATAGTCAATCACCGTCACCCCACCATTGCCTTGTTTCACAGCCCAGATGTGGCGGGCTTGCAGGCCGAGAAAGTGGCAGATCAGGGTCTTGTTGACGGCATCATGGGCCACCACCAGGGCGGTTTCGTCAGGGTCCAGGCTGCGAACGATGCGTTGCCAGGCCTCCAGCGAGCGTTCCCACACCTCATCGAGATTTTCGCCGTTCGGCATCTGCACGGTGTGGGGGTCCCGCTTCCAATCGGCCAGCAGTTCGGGCCAGTGGCTGGCGATTTCGCTTTCAAGGCGACCCTCCCAGTGGCCGTGGCCGATTTCGCGTAGGCCCTGGGTGCTCACCAAGGGCACGTTGGGATGGGAGACCAGGATGGCTTCAGCGGTCTGGCGGGGGCGGGCCATCGCACTGGTGTACGCCCGCTGGATCGGTGTTGAGGCCAGAAAATCAGCCGCCGCCCGGGCCTGTTCCAGCCCCCGGCTGTTGAGGGGAATGTCGATCTGTCCCTGAAAGCGCCCCTGGCGGTTCCAGTCGGTTTCGCCGTGACGCACCAGCAACAGCCTGGGGCCGGCGCCGCGTGGGGGCAGGGGTGCGTCGAGGTGGGAGGTGCCGTTGAGGGATTCGATCTGAACATCGAGGCTGCCGTCGGCCCGGCGGCGCAGGTTGAACACCGAAATCGAGGCGTTGTCCAGGCGCAAGCGCCGAAAACCCTCGATCCCCATGCCCAGCAAATGCAGGATCAGGGCTCTCAGAATGGCGTTGTGTCCCACCACCAACACGCTGGCTTCAAGGGTGGGGGAATCCAGGGCATCGGCATGCTCCCTGATCAGGCGGTCGGCGAAGCGTGCGGCCTGCTGCATCAACTCCGGCAGAGGCCTGTAGCGACGGCCATCGGCCCGCTCGAGCTCCAGGTCGGCGGGGCGCTGGCGCCAGATGGCCTCGTCCTCGGGGGCGCGCTGCTTGAGTTCGTGGCGTGACCAGCCGCTCCAGGGCTCGAAGTCGATCTCCAACAGGTCGTCGTCCAAGCCATGGCTGATGCCATGGCCTTGGGCCGCCAGAAGCTCCTCAGTGGTATGGCGGGCCCGACTGAGAGGTGAGGACAGGACCGCGTTGAACTGCACTTCCCGCAGGCTTGTGCCGCAGGAGCGAGCTTGTTCGCGTCCTTTCTCGGTGAGGTGCGAAAGATCGTCCCGGCCCTGGATGCGCTCCTCCAGGTTGAAGCTGCTGAGTCCATGGCGAACCAGCACGAGGCGTAGGGACACGACCACAGGGGGGGCTGGAGCCATCGTATGGGAGGGGCTCTGGGCCGGGGGTCCCCTCGCCACCCGGCGCGGGACAATCCTTGGGCTTGTTCCACGAGGCCCCGCGGTTGTCCGGTTCCCCACCCCTGCCGCTTCCGGAGCCTGAAAGCCCGATGGCGAGCCCGTTCTGGAAACGGATGCTGGCCCTGCTGGCCCTGGCCCTCAGCCTGGTGCTGTGGACCGAGGGATTGCTGGGCAGTCTTGAACGTCCTTCGGTGCTTGATGCCCTCGGCGTGCGTCAGATGGAGGTGGCCGCCCTGGCGGCTGAAGGGCTGCCGGCTCCTTGGCAGAGCGTTCTGGTGGGTGACGATCCCCGGGGATCCTTGTCGCATGAGTTGGAACGCCAGATCAAGGCGTCGGACCAGCCGGCCAGCGCCGTTCAGAGCCTGGAGATGGCCTTGCTGCATTCAGCAGCGGCGACGGATTCGACCCCAGACCTCTCCGCCACCATCACCCGGTTGCTGGAGCAGGTGGATGGGGATCGCCAGCCCCTGCTCAAGGCCCTGCAGCAGGGCAAGCCTGTGGGCGCCGAGGAGCGGGCGCGCTTGTTGGCTCCCTGGGGCTCCGAGCCGATGCTTGAGCAGCTGACCTGTGAACGGCTCGGGGGGGCCGCCAGCACCTGCCCCGCCTCTCGATACCACCGCCGGCTGCTGTTGCAGTGGCTTGGGGTGAGCGTGCTGCCGATCGTGATGATGGTCGCCGGTGTGCTTTTGCTGCTGCGCCAGCTCTGGCGTTTTTATCGTCGTCAGATCCCCGCCCCGCCCCCCGTTCAAGGCCCCCGGCTTGCCGCTGTGGATGTCATCTTGCTGATCGCGGGGGGCTTCGTGCTTGTCGGGGAGGTGCTGCTGCCCGCGCTGCTGCAGAGCCCGATTCAGGCGCTGTTGGGGACGTTGCCCCTGGCCCCCGCCACGGTTCAGGGCCTGCAGGTGCTGGCTCAGTACCTGGCGTTGATGCTTGCCCCGCTGCTGATCCTTCACCTGTTGCTGCGGGGCCGGCAGGCCCCTGAGGGCGGCTGGTTGCAATGGCATTGGCGCCCTCCGGCTCAGGCTCTGGTGCAGGCCGGTGCAGCCCTCCTGATGGTGATGCCCCTGGTGGCCTTGGCCAGCTGGCTGCTCAGTCTGGTGTGGACCGAGCCCGGCGGCAGTAATCCCCTGTTGGAATTGGTGTTTCGCAGCGGTGACAGGGTGGCGTTGCTGTGCCTGGGGCTCACCGCCACCGTGCTGGCCCCCCTGTTTGAGGAAACCCTGTTCCGGGGGGTGCTGTTACCGGTTCTGGCCCAGCGTTTGGGCGCTCTGGGGGCGGTGCTGGCCAGTGCGGCACTCTTCGCCCTGGCCCATCTCAGCCTGGGGGAGCTGGTGCCGTTGTTTGTGCTTGGGGTTGGTCTGGGATTGTTGCGTTGGCGCACGGGGCGTCTGGCTCCTGGTGTGTTCATGCATGGTTTGTGGAACGCCGTGACTTTCATTAACCTGATTGCGCTGGCGGGCTGACGGTGGCTTGCCCCAAGGGCGCCTGGGTGGTTCACTTGCACATCAATGCTTCGGTGGACTGTCCGTGGTCGCCACCCTGTCCCAACCTCAATCCCAACCCCCCCGGCGCAGCGGACGTCGCAGAGAAAGCCCGCGGCGCCAGGGCGGCGAGTCCAATGCCGCCAGGCCCCTTCGCCAGGCTTCAGCCATGTTGCGTGAATCCCTGACCGCCAGACCGGTGGAGCGCCAATCTCCCCTCCTGGCCGGTCTGCATCGGGTCACCTCCGGAGCCCTTTTCGGCCTCGGTCTCTCGACGTTGGCTCTCTGTGGGCTGACTGTCTATTGGCAGAACCAGTGGGCCACCAGCTTTGAGCAACTTGAAGCCTCCAAATCTCTGGAGCACCGCCTGCAGCAATCCGCTGCCGTGCTTGAGCAGCACCACCTCGGCGTCGCTGGTCGACCTGGCCTGCTCGTGCCGACCAGCAGTGAACAGTTGATCCACCTCTCGGCGCCAGGGGACCCGACCGCCCTGCGGCCCGGCCTGCTGGGTCAAGTGCGGATGGGACCCATCCCAGCCGGATACTGATGGCACGTTCCAGCACCCGGCGCCATCCGCCGGGGGGGGCCGGGCGTTCGGAGTTGCGCAGCGGCAGCCCCCGGGGATCGGTTCCAAGGTCGCGCCATCCCCGGGTCAAGGCCCAACCCCCCCAGAACAATCACCGGCTGATCCTGGTGTTTCTGTTGCTGTTGGCCGCTCTTGCGGGGCTCGCCTCCCGTCTGGCGTGGTTGCAGTTGATCGATGGCCATCGGTTGCAACAGAAGGCACGGGCCATTCAGACCCACACCACCCAACCGATTGGGATTCGCCGCACGATCGTGGATCGCACCGGCCGCCTTGTCGCCCTGGATGAAGAGCGTTTCTTGCTCTGGGCCCACCCTCGCTATTTCAATTTTCCCGGAGATCCGCCCAAGGAGGTGCGCCCCGTCGCCGATGTGGTCGCCAAGCTGGCCCAGGTTCTCGCTCTGCCTGAGAAGGATCTGCTTGATCGCTTCGGCAACCAGCGATCTGGCGTCAAGCTGGCCACCGGCCTGGACCCGGAAACGGCCCAGCGGGTCAGGGCCCTAGGCATCAGTGGCCTCGACCTGCAGGCCTATCCCCAGCGCATCTATCCCCAGGGATCCCTGTTCGCCAATGTGGTGGGTTTCCTCAACCTCGAGAGGGTGCCCCAGGCCGGTCTTGAACAGAGTCGTGACAATGACCTTCGGCGTCAGGAAACCGCCTTGACCATGCGCCGTGGCGCCGATGGAACCCCCTTACCGGATGGGTTGCAGCCGGGTTCTCTCTACGGCGATGACCTGCGCTTGCAGCTCACGCTCGATTCCAGGTTGCAGCGGGTGGCCCAGGAGGCCCTGGCCCGTCAGGTGAAGCAGTGGAACGCCAAACGCGGCGCCGCCCTGGTGATGGACGCTCGCAACGGCGAAATGCTGGCCCTGGCCTCCAGTCCCAGTTACGACCCCAACAACTTCTGGAAGTACAACCCGGGTCTGTTCCGCGAATGGTCGGTCCAGGATCTCTATGAACCGGGGTCCACCTTCAAGCCGATCAACTTGGCCCTGGCCCTGCAGGAAAAGGCCATCAATCCCCATTCCACGGTCAATGATGTGGGCCAGCTCAGCATTGGTGGCTGGCCGATCTTCAATGCCGATCGGCGCGCCAATGGCGTCATCGATCTGCCGACGGTGCTCCAGGTGTCCAGCAACGTCGCCATGGTGGAGGTCATGAGCCGGCTCAAGCGGGAGATCTTCTGGCGCTGGCTGCATGTGCTTGGCATCGACGAGGTGCCGGACACCGACCTGCCGGGGGCGGTGGCCGGCCAGCTCAAGAGCCGCTCCGATTTCACCGCGGGCGCCATCGAACCAGCCACCGCCGCCTTTGGTCAGGGCTTCTCACTCACGCCCCTGAAGCTGCTGCAGTTGCACGGCATGTTGGCCAATGGCGGCCGACTGGTCAGTCCCCACATCACCCGCGGATTGCGATCCGGCGAGGCCTTGGCCGATTCGAGCGCCCACACCGGCGTCCCCCTGCTTGATCCCGCCGTCACCCACCAGGTGCTGGAGTGGATGGAAACCGTGGTGCAGAAGGGCAGTGGCAAGGCCCTGCAGATTCCGGGTTACCGGCTCGGTGGCAAGACCGGCACCGCCCAGAAGGCCCATAACGGCACTTACATCCCCGGGGCTCGGATCTGCAGCTTTGTGGCGGTCTTGCCGATTGAGGACCCCCGCTATGTGGTGTTGGTGGTCGTCGATGAGCCCCAGGGCGACAATGCCTACGGGGCCACCGTCGCCGTCCCGGTGGCGCGGCAGATTGTCGAGGCTCTGCTGGTTCTTGAGAAGGTGGCCCCGAGTCAACCGGTTCCGCTAGCCCAGCCCGCCCTCGCCCCCAAGAAGGGGTGATCGGCTCCTGTACGGATTCGCTCAAGCGGATGCCTGGGGGGGCGACCCTTGCCCTCGGTGTGGGTAGCTTGAAGTCAAGCGAATGCTTCTGTCAGTCAATTTCCCATGGCCAATCTGCTTGATCAACTGGCCGCCATGACCGTGGTTGTGGCCGACACGGGCGAAATTGACGCGATCCGCCAGTTCACACCGCGGGATGCCACCACCAACCCTTCTCTGATTCTGGCCGCGGCTCAGATTCCGGCGTACCACGAACTGATTGATCGCTCCTTGCGTGAATCGCGCCAGGTGATCGGTCTTGAGGCCTCGGCGGAGGATGTGGTGAAGGAGGCCCTTGATGAAATCAGTGTCACCTTTGGCAAGGAGATTCTCAAAATCGTGCCGGGTCGGGTGTCCACTGAAGTGGATGCTCGCCTCAGTTTCGACACGGAAGCAACGATTGAAAAAGCCCATAAGTTGATCGATCTTTATCAACAGGCTGGCATCGGTAAGGAGCGTGTTCTGATCAAAATCGCTTCCACCTGGGAGGGAATCAAGGCGGCGGAACGGCTGGAGAAGGATGGCATTCACTGCAATCTCACCCTGCTGTTCGGCTTCTCCCAGGCTGTGGCCTGTGCCGAGGCTGGCGTGACCCTGATCTCACCTTTTGTGGGGCGCATCCTGGATTGGTATAAGAAATCAACGGGCCGCGACGGCTATCCCGGACCCGAGGATCCCGGGGTCATCTCCGTGACCACGATCTTCAATTACTTCAAGACCTACGGCTATGGCACCGAGGTGATGGGAGCCAGCTTCCGCAATATCGATGAAATCGTCGAGTTGGCCGGTTGCGACCTGTTGACGATCTCACCGGCCCTGATGGATCAGCTGCGCAGCACCGAGGGGGTATTGCAGCGCAAGTTGGATGCGACCAAGCCTGGCGCTTGCCCGGAGCGCATTCATCTCGACAAGGACACGTTTGATTCGATGATGGCCAACGACCCCATGGCCAGCGAAAAGCTCGATGAGGGCATTCGTGGTTTCTCCAAGGCCATTGAAACTCTTGAGGCCCAGCTGGCCCATCGTTTGGCGGTGATTGAGGGGGGAGCGGCCTTTAATCATGCCGTTCACGAGATTTTTCTGCTGAATGATCTCGATGGTGATGGTTGCATCACCCGCGAGGAATGGGTGGGCAGTGACGCCGTCTTCGATGCCCTCGATACGGACAAGGACGGTCGGCTGGTGCCCGACGACGTCCGGGGCGGATTAGGCGCTCCCCTGGCGATTCGACGCTGAAGCAGTCGGACTTAATCTTCGATTGGGCAAGTTCGAATGAAAGGATTCCTTTGCCTAGGCATCCTGATCTAAAGTCGCATTATTCCTGTTCTCACCATCTCCCGTGAATGCTCTCGACACCATGAGATCGCTTGCCAGCTCGGGCGAGGTTATTGATTGTGAGCCTGGAGCCCTGATCTTTCGCTCTGGCGAGTCAGGTGAATGCATGTTTGGTCTGCTCGAGGGTGAGGTGGAGCTGTCCTGGAATGGCTCCGAGGGGCACGAGCGCATCAAGGCGGGGGATGTCTTCGGGGCCGGCGCCTTGGTCACCCAAGACCATCGCCGCTTTGGGGATGCGCGTTCTGTCACCCCCTGTCGCCTGCTTGTGATGAACCGCGAGAAGTTCCTGTTCGCGGTGCAGGAATCACCGATGTTTGCCATAGAGCTACTGGCCTCCATCGACCAACGCCTTCGCCAACTCAAGGGTTGCATCAGCGCTGATACTTAACCCCGTTGGAAAAGCAGGCGCCGGATCACTCGCTGGGCGATGTCGCCGTAACCCATTTCGCCTGAGAGGATCTGGGCAATCCGTTGGGGAGCGGTGGGTCGTTTGATGCCTAACTGATAGCCCACCTTGGGAACGCGGTAGAAGACTTGGGCGATGCGCTTGCCCCAAGCCATCGAGTCGCCCCAATCCCGGCGCATCGTTTGGCTATAGCCGGCTAGGGCGAGATTCTGGCCGGCCAGCCACTGATCCATTGCCATCGCCGCCGCGCAGCCACTGCGCAGCGAGGGCCTCAGTCCCTCCGCCAGAAACGGATCACAGAGGGAGGCGGCATCGCCGACAGCCACCACGCCATCGCCATGGAGGGGGTGGTGGCCATCCCAGATGCGCAACTGCCCGCTGCGACGTTCGCCTGCCTCCGGGTCCAGACCCAGGCTTGGCAACATGCGGGCCAGCACCGCATGGGAGTCGGCCTCCTGCTGCCCGATGAAGGTGCCGACGCCGATGCTGTAGCCCCCGGAGCGAGGAAAGGCCCAGCAGAAGCCGTGGTGCACCAGTCCAAACTCGAAGTGGGCCACATCCGGAGGGCTCGGCTTACCCTCCACTTCGACAGACACGGTGGCGGCGTAGCGGGGACGTGCCGGACCCAGTCCCTGGGCCGCAGCGAAGCGTGAGCTGGAGCCATCG
Organism: Aphanothece sp.; assembly: GCA_040373885.1. Lineage (GTDB taxonomy): Bacteria > Cyanobacteriota > Cyanobacteriia > PCC-6307 > Cyanobiaceae > Cyanobium. The sequence goes on along the minus strand of JBEIVL010000022.1, from coordinate 11,104 downwards.
GCGATGACCAGGCCCCGGGCCTCCAGTTGTTGGCCCTGGCCATCCGTCACCTGCCAGCGATCGCCCCGGCGATGGATGGCGGTGGCAGTGCGCTCAAAGCGCAGATCCACGCCTCGATCGGCGGCTTGGCGGGCCAGAAACTCGTCGAGAACCCGGCGTCGCACGATCCAAAAGGGGGCGTCCCCTGGCAACTCGGCCACCACCGGATCCTCCAGGCACCAGGTGAAGCGCACTTGGCGGATCACCTGGTCAACGGCGGGGCGTAGATCAAAGGGAAACAAACGCTGCACGGAGGCGGCCATGCCACCACCGCAGGGCTTGCCCCGACCCGGGGCCTCCTTTTCCAGCACGATCACGCGCCGTCCTAGTGCGGCTAGATGAAAAGCTGCAGCGGAGCCAGCCGGGCCGGCCCCAAGAACAATGACATCGGCGTCGAGCGTCATGCTCAGACCTTGAGGATGTCGGTCTCCTTCTCAGCCAGATGCTTGTCGAGTTCGGTGATAAAGCGATCGGTCAATTTCTGGATTTTGTCCTGTTCATCGCGACTTTGATCTTCGGAGAGTTCGGCATCCTTTTCCTGTTTCTTGATCTGGTCGATACCATCACGGCGCAAATTACGCAGGGCCACTTTTCCTTCTTCCGCATATTTGGAGGCCAGCTTGCACAGATCTTTGCGTCGATCTTCGGTGAGGGCTGGAATGTTGATGCGGATGACCTTGCCATCGTTGTTGGGGGTCAATCCCAGATCGCTCATGGCGATGGCCTTTTCGATCAGCCCAACGGAACTGGCATCGAAGGGCTGAATCTGAATCGTCTGGGAATCGGGGGTGGAGAGGGTGGCGAGGGACTTCAGGGGGGTGTCGGCGCCGTAATAGGGAACCAGAATTTTGTCAAGCAGGCTGGGATTGGCCCGGCCGGTGCGGATGGTGTTGAAATTGCGCAGGGTGGCGTCCACCGATTTGCGCATGCTGGCTTCCAGGTCCATGGGATTCCTGCGGAATGCGGGTGGGTGTTAAGGAGAGGCCGGAAGGATCCGGGTGCCGATGTCATCTCCAGCCACGGCCCGGCCGATGTTGCCACTGCCGAAGACATTGAAGACGAGGATCGGGATGGCATTGTCCTTGCACAGGGCAATGGCGGTGGAATCCATGACTTCTAATTCGTCGCTGAGTACTTCGAGAAAGGTGAGGGTTTCATAGCGTTTAGCGTCGGGATATTTGGCCGGATCTTTGTCGTAAACGCCATCAACCTTGGTGGCTTTCATCACAACATCTGCGTTGATTTCAGCCGCCCGAAGCGCGGCGGTTGTGTCGGTGGTGAAGAAGGGGTTGCCAGTACCGGCGGCAAAGATCACCACCCGACCCTTTTCCATGTGGCGGATCGCCCGGCGCCGGATGTAGGGCTCAGCGACCTCCTGCATCGAAATGGCGCTTTGGACACGGGTCGGCACTCCAGCCTGCTCAAGGCCGTCTTGCAGCGTGATGGCATTCATCACCGTCGCGAGCATGCCCACATAATCGGCTGTGGCCCGATCCATGCCGGCGGCCGATCCCTTGAGGCCGCGGAAGATGTTGCCGCCCCCAACCACGATCGCCAGCTGGGTGCCGTTCGCCACCACGGCGGCGACATCGCGGGCAATGGACTGGACGATGGCCGGATCGATGCCGTAACCCTGATCCCCCATCAACGCTTCGCCGCTGAGCTTGAGAAGCACCCGCCGGTAAGCCATTGACCTCCACCATCTGGCGAACAGTAGCAACCCCTCCCTGCCGAGCCCCATCCAGCGCCGATCGCCCCGGGATGGAGCTCCTGGGATTGCCCTTTCAAGGGAAGGCCTGGAGAACCATCAGCGCGGGCCTCGCCATCGAGGCAGGGAAAGGAGTCTCGGGCAGCAATCTGCGGTCGATCTGGGTTGTCCAGGGCATCCCAAGGACCGTCAGCGTCTATCAGTACTCAATGCCAGCCTGGGCCTTGACTCCCTGTTCGCGGAAGGGGTGACGCACGACGCGCATCTCGGTGACCAGGTCGGCCCGGCTCAACAGCTCGGGCGGTGCTCCCCGACCCGTCAAGGCCACGTGGGTCAGGGGAGGGCGCCGGTCCAGCCCCTCCAGAACCTGCGCCAGATCGAGGTAGCCGAGCTTGAGCGCGACGTTGGCCTCATCAAGCACCACCAGCTTGCGGCGAGCATCGGCCAGGTGGACGAGCGACTGTTGCCAGGCCGCCTGGGCCAGTTGCCGGTCCCGTTCGCGATCCTGGGTTTCCCAGGTGAATCCCTCCCCCAGGGCGTGCCAGGCCAGGGCGTCACCGAAGAGTTGCAGGGCCTTGGCCTCCCCGGGCTGCCAGCCGCCTTTGATGAATTGCACCACCGCCGCCCGCTCGCCATGGCCGAGGGTGCGCAACACCAGTCCCAGGGCGGCCGTGGTCTTGCCCTTGCCCTCGCCGGTGAACACCAACACCAATCCCTTCTCCAGGTCGCGGGCCTCCAGGCGGCGCTGCTGCACGTCGCGCCGCCGCTCCATGCGCCGCCGGTAGGCCTCCGGGTCGCTCTCGGGGGCCAGGGCGCCCCCCGGGCCAATCGTGGCGGCCTGCTGGTCCAGCGATGCCTCCAAGTCGGCCTCGGCGGCGCCAGGGGAGGCTGCTGGGGGATCGGCGGCTGGGGTTTCGCTCATGGGGCCTTGGGGGATCGATCAGCCACTGTGGCGGGGGGCGGATCGCCTTGCCTTCAGCCGGCCCGTCGCGCCAGGGCCGCATCCACCGCTTGCTGTTGATCGCGCCGGGTGATCCAGTGGTGGTAAGTGCGGGTGTGGATGGCCACGGAGTGGCCCATCATGCGGGCCGCCACCGTGTCCGGCAGGCCGATGTGGATGGTGCGCACGGCCCAGGCGTGGCGCAGGTCGTACGGAGTGACGGGCAGCCCGTAGCGACGGAATTGTTCGGCCACCCGGCGGCCCACCTGTTGCAGGGTGGTGCGGCGCAGGTCCAGGTTCACCGAGGGCAGGGCGTTCGGGTCCAGGGCGAGTCGCTCCAGTTCGAAATGTTCAATCCATTCCGGCTGGAACGGCCAGACCTGGTGTTCGCCGGTCTTGCTGGTCGGCAGGACCCGCAGCACCCGATCCGCTCCGGGGGCGAGTGCGCTGCCATCGCAGAAAAAGACCTCGTGGTTCCGCAATCCATAGGTGGCCATCAGGCCATAGGCCAGGCGCCAGCGGGGGTTGGGGATCTGCCCCACCAGCTCGAGAATCTTGCTGTCACTGGGCAGGGGGCGGAAGCGCGTCAGGTGCAATCCGTAGCCCGTCGCCCGCTCGCGCCAGTCGTCGGGAAGTTCCAGCTGCAGGTGGCGGGCCAGGGCGGCCAGGGCCACGCCGCATTGCTGGCGGCTGCGGCTGGAGAGCTCGTAGCTCTCCAGCACCTCAATCAGCAACTCCAACTCCACGGGGCCTGGGCGCTCACTGGCCAGGGCCGTCAGGCGCCTCAGGTAGGGCCGGTAGGCGGCGGTCCAGGTGCTGCGGCTGCCCGCTGGTCGCCGGCGGCGGCGGGGATCGTTGCGGAAGGCCCGCTCAAAGGCCTCCAGTTGCTCGGCCAGGGAACGCGATGCCGGGGCCCCGCCAGACCCCGAGGCGCCACTAGCTCCACCTGGCCCACCAAGCCCGCCAAGCCCACCAAGCCCGCCAGCGCCCTCGGATCCGCTTCCCTGGGGCGATGTCCGGTCACTACCGCCGACCTGTTGCCGCTGCCAGTCGCGCCAGGCAAAGCGCCCGCCCGCCAGCTCCTGTCGCAGCCTGGTCAGTTGCTCCAGGACCAACGTCAGGCCGGCGGGGCTGGCGCTCACCCCCAGGCTGAGACGCTGGACCTTGCAGATCCCCTGCCCCAGTCGGTCGGGCAACGGGCCCCTCAAGCCCAGCCGGCCGCCGCGGATCTCCAGGCGTAGGGCGCATCCCTCCGCCGCCAACCGCTCGTTGTGGTGGCGCACCGCGGCGGATAGAGAAGGTTCCAGGGGTGGGACCAGGGTGCACTGGGGGGCAGGGTCGGACCGTATCGGCTTCCTGGGGTCAGGGCCAGGGGCGGTCAGGCAGAAATCGGCAAGTCAAGGGACCCTGGCATTACGCTCAGCCTCTCATCGTGAGAAAAGAGGGCATGGCCAGGGTCGGCGTGCTGTTGCTGAACCTCGGCGGTCCGGAACGGATCGAGGACGTGGGTCCTTTTCTCTACAACCTTTTTGCGGATCCTGAAATCATCCGCCTGCCGACGCCCCTGCTGCAAAAGCCCCTGGCCTGGCTGATCAGCACCCTGCGCAGCGACAAATCCAAGGCGGCCTATCGCTCAATCGGTGGCGGCTCCCCCCTGCGCCGCATCACCGAACATCAGGCGCGGGCCCTGCAGAGCAGCCTGCGCGAGCGGGGGGTGGAGGCCACCACCTATGTGGCCATGCGCTATTGGCACCCCTTCACCGAATCAGCCGTCGCCGATATCAAGGCCGATGGCATGGATGAGGTGGTGGTTTTGCCCCTGTATCCCCAGTTCTCAATCAGCACCAGCGGATCCAGTTTCCGCGAGCTGAAGCGGTTGCGCCAGGCCGATCCGGCCTTCGATCGGCTGCCGCTGCGCTGCATCCGCAGTTGGTATGACCACCCCGGCTACATCGCAGCCATGGCGGGCTTGATCAGTGGCCAGATCCGGGCCGCGGCTGTGCCCGATCAGGCCCACATTTTCTTCAGTGCCCACGGTGTGCCGAAGAGTTATGTGGAAGAAGCCGGCGATCCCTATCAACGGGAAATCGAGGCCTGCGTGGCCCTGATCATGCAGCGTTTGCAGCTGGATCTGGGCTTTGCCAATCCCCATACCCTCGCCTACCAGAGCCGGGTGGGTCCGGTCGAGTGGCTCAAGCCCTACACCGAAGATGCGCTGCGCCAGCTGGGTGTCGATGGGGTTCAGGAGTTGGTTGTTGTGCCGATCAGCTTCGTGAGCGAACACATCGAAACCCTGGAAGAGATCGATATTGAATACAGGGAGATTGCCGAAGAGTCAGGCATTCACCATTTCCTGCGCGTCCCGGCTCTCGATACCGATCCCACCTTCATCACGGGTCTCGCCGATCTGGTGGTCGAGGCTCTTGAGGGCCCCGAGGTGAATCTTGATCAGGCCGCCCAGCTCCCCACCAAGGTCAAGTTGTATCCGCAGGACAAGTGGGCCTGGGGTTGGAACAACAGCTCGGAGGTCTGGAATGGTCGCCTGGCCATGGTGGGCTTCTCCGCCTTCCTGCTTGAACTGATCAGCGGCCGTGGCCCCCTCCATGCTCTCGGATTGCTCTGAACGGGGCCTGAGGCGCCACCTGGCCAAGGCGCTGTTGCTTGGCCTGCTCGGGGTCCCTGCACCCGCCCTGGCCAGCGGCCGGGAAGCCTGGCTGCGGGCCACCTTTCCGGTGGAGGGATTCGCGGGCTACACCAGTGCCTTTGGGCTGCGCTTCCACCCCGTCGATGGCGGGATGCGACCCCATTACGGACTGGACATTGCGGCCCCCTTGGGTTCCCCGGTTCGCAACTGGTGGAACGGTGTGCTTGTGGAGGTGCTCCAGGGAGGGGGCTGCGGCAATGGCCTGGTGATTCGCTCTGGCGATTACGAGCACACCTATTGCCATCTCGGCGGCAGCGTCGACGGCCCGACCTATCAGAGCAGTGCGGTTCGGCTCCAGGTGGGTCAGCGGCTGCGCACCGGCCAGACGATCGCCCATGTGGGCATGACGGGCAGCACCACCGGCCCCCATCTGCACTGGGGCCTCCGCTACCGCGGCGACTGGCTCGACCCGGCCCGGGTGTTGCGCGCCATGGCGGCCAGTCGTCGGACCCTGGCCCCAAGAACGGGTTGGACGCCTAAGGTTGGATCGTTCCGATGAGCCAGCCCAGTCCTCGGTTCTGCCGCCCTTCCCTGCCGTGACCCTTACTCCAGTGCCCTCCACGGTGAATGCTCCAGCGTCCCGTTTGCCCCATTCGTTGCGGCACGAACCGGAACCGGTGCTGAGCGGTGTGGCCCAGAGGGTCAGCGGAGGTTATGCCCTGATGCACGCCCTGCATCTGCATGGCGTCAAGGATGTGTTCGGCTATCCCGGCGGTGCGATCCTGCCGATCTACGACGAGCTGCACAAGGCCGAAGCGCGCGGCTGGTTGAAACACATCTTGGTTCGCCATGAGCAGGGAGGTGCCCATGCCGCCGATGCCTATGCCCGCGCCACCGGCAGCGTAGGTGTTTGTTTCGGCACCTCCGGGCCCGGTGCCACCAACCTGGTCACGGGCATTGCCACGGCCCAGATGGATTCGGTGCCGATGGTGGTGATCACGGGCCAGGTGCCCCGGGCCGCGATCGGCACCGATGCCTTCCAGGAAACGGACATCTTCGGCATCACCCTGCCGATTGTGAAGCATTCCTGGGTGGTGCGAGACCCGGCCCAGATCGGTCGCATCGTGGCGCAGGCTTTCCTGATTGCCGCCAGTGGACGGCCCGGCCCGGTACTGATCGACATCCCCAAGGATGTGGGGGTCGAAGAATTCGATTACATCCCGGTACCCCCGGGCAGCGTCATCCCCAACGGCTTCCAGTCCCCCCAGCCCGTCGCCCCAGCGGCCATCAGCGACGCCCTGGATCTGATTCGCCACTCCCGTCGCCCCTTGCTTTATGTGGGTGGCGGCGCGATCAGCAGTGGCGCGCACGCGGCGGTGCATGAGCTGGCCGAACGCTTCCAATTGCCGGTGACCACCACCTTGATGGGCAAGGGGGCCTTTGACGAACGCAACCCCCTTTCGGTGGGCATGCTCGGCATGCATGGCACGGCTTATGCCAACTTCGCCGTCACCGAATGCGACCTGCTGATCGCCTGCGGCGCCCGCTTCGATGACCGCGTCACCGGCCGTCTTGATAGTTTCGCGCCCCGGGCCCAGGTGATTCACATCGACATCGATGCGGCCGAGGTCGGCAAGAACCGCACCCCCCAGGTGCCCCTGGTGGCCGATGTCAAGGAGGCCCTGGAGGCTTTGCTGGCCGCCTCCGTTGGCGAGACCTCCGGTGGCCGCACCCAGGCTTGGCTGGAGCGGATTGCGAGTTGGAAGCATCATTATCCCTTGACGGTTCCTGTGCCCGAAGGCGAGATCGCTCCCCAGGAGGTGCTGCTGGCCCTGCGTGATCTGGCCCCAGACGCGTTCATCACCACCGATGTCGGTCAGCATCAGATGTGGGCGGCTCAATACCTCGCCACCGGCCCCCGCCATTGGATCAGCAGTGCCGGATTGGGCACGATGGGCTATGGGATGCCCGCCGCCATGGGGGTGCAGGTGGCCTATCCCCAGGCCCAGGTGGTCTGCGTGGCCGGGGATGCCAGCATCTTGATGAACATTCAGGAGCTGGGAACCCTCAGTCAGTACGACCTGCCCGTGAAGGTGGTGGTGATCAACAACGGCTGGCAGGGCATGGTGCGCCAATGGCAGGAAAGCTTCTACGAAGAGCGCTATTCCGCGTCGTCCATGAATCAGGGCATGCCGAACTTTGAGGCCCTGGCCGAGGCCTTCGGGGTCCGGGGTGTGCTGATCACCGAGCGCGCCACCCTGCGTCAGCAATTGGCCGAGGCCCTGGCCCATCCCGGTCCCGCCTTCATTGATGTCAAGGTGCGTCGCAACGAAAATTGCTACCCGATGGTTCCTCCTGGTGCCAGCAATGCCCAGATGGTGGGGTTGCCCAGCCATCCCGAGCTGGCCATCGACACCCAGCGCCAGTGCGATCAGTGCGGCAGTACCACCGCCAGCGCCCACCTGTTCTGCCCCACCTGCGGAGCCAAGCTCTGAGACGCCTCTGCGCTGTGCCCCTCGGCATCAAGACAGCAATCGCCTTTCTGGGCGCCATGATTTTGAGCTGGAGCTTGGCTGTGGCCCCCGTGAATGCCGCCGAGATCCTGCAGGTAAGGGGGCCAACTTTGCTGCAACTTGGCGATGGCAACCGCAGCTACACCGTGCAACTGGGCTGCTTGCAGGTGCCGCCGGCTGGTCAGCAGGCGGCCACCGAGTGGTTGCGTCAGACATTGCCGCGTCGCAGCCGCGTCAACCTGCGCCCATTGGGTCAACGGGAGGGCGTGCTGCTGGCCCGAATCACCCTGCTCGATGGCGGCACCCCCAAGGATCTGGCCAGCGCCATGATTGATGCCGGGCTGGCTGAATCCGTACCCTGCCCCCAGGCCTGAATCTTGCCATGGGTCTCAATCGCACCGCCAAAGGAATCGTGCTGCTACCGAGCCTGGTGCTGGGCGGGGCGTTTCTGGCGACGGCCGCCTGGATCGATGGTCCGGCGGCCCAGAACCGTCCTCTGGCGATCGGTCTTGGCGTGATCCTGATGGGGGCGGGGCTGTTGACGCAGCTGCTGCCAGAGCCCCCCCAGGCCCCGCCGCCGCCTGAGTGATTGGGGTGCGGACTTGAGCCGCAGTTTCGTCAGGGGCGCGGGTGACCGAGATCATCGGTCTTGAATGCCTGGGTCTTGAACTTGTTCAGAAAGCCAACGAAGTCGCCTTGGCTTGTTTCAACAATTGTTGCGCCATCTTGCCATATGGCGTTCTCAGCATCGTGGCCACCACCGACTGGGTCGCCTTGGTTTTGGTGAATATTGTGAACGCCGAGTCCGCTGCTGAAGGGTTCGCCAAAGACATAGAACCTCACGCCTTGGGAGATCACGGCCTCTAGATCCGTCAAGGCTTGAATGCCAGTGCCACTCTTCCACGGCGGATTCCAGCGCACGAAGTTGAGAATCCGAGCGAGGCAGCTGTCGTAGCGGACATTCCAGAACAAAATCGGTGGATGCAGTACCCGCGATCTGATGTAGTCCAAGGCTCCTGATGTTTCCGTGGATTGAAGTGAATGCCAGCCATCGTTAAGCGCCTTGAGACTGGCAAAGTCAATCGAGCGGATCTGCACGACACGCCATTGGATGCCATCAGGCATCGATTTAGGATCCACATCGATGGCGCAGTGATACTCGCCATTCGGTGTATGAATAATCACATTGCCATGGTAGTAACGCCCAAAGTTGTCGGGTGGATCACGGAAGTAGTTGGACTTCTGGCCGATCACAAGTCCGTAGCCGTTAGTCAGTCCCACTGTGCATCCTCCTCAGATGATTGAAGCAACCGGGATCTGCCCGGGTCCGACCTAAAATTGCCTCCAAGTCTCTCGGCTGTGGGGCTCGCCTATTTGCTCACTTATTATTGGGCGGACTCGCATAAAATCGCAGCACAGTTCCCATCGGCAGCAATAGTGCGTGGCCTTAATGGAAACATTGCCAAATCCAGATTGTTTACCCAGCCTGGAAGATAGCCTTCCAGTCCTGCTTCATGTCCACCACGACCCAGCCGCGTTTGGGGGCTTCCTGAAGCGCTTCGACGAGCTTGCCGGTGCTTTTCGTGATGGAATCATAGGCATATTCCCGTTCGCTGTCGGTATGGTGGACGATGAGGCCGAAACTAGGGCAAGGGTTGTTGATCGTGGTGTATTGCAACATCGCCAGGTCGCCATCACTGTTGCCACAACATAGCGTCGGCCTGCGGCCGATAAACTGATGAATCCCCACTGGTTTGCCCTGCTTGTCGTTGACAAATAAATAGTCGAGCGTTTTCGTCAGTACGGGTCCGCTGTCGCGCATCTCGAATCGCGTTCGCGCCGTCGAGCCGACAACCTGCTCTGGGGGTACGCCGTAGACGCGCTCCACCCAGACGCGCATGAAGTCTGCACCGCCACCGGAGACGATGAAGTTCTTAAAGCCATTGGCCCGCAGTAGGCGTAGTAGTTCCTGCATGGGTTGGTAGGTGAGTTCGTCATAGGCCTTGCTAAATCGCGGATGACGGGCCGATGTCAGCCAGGCCTGCACGGCATCGCGGAATTCTTCTGTGGTCATGCCTGCATGGGTGAGGGCCATGATCTGCATCAGGCCATCGAAATGGTCGCCTGCCAGGAGTTTTGCAAAATCCCCGCCCAAGGCGGCTTGCACCATGGGCTCTGAAGCGAGTTGGGGCTCAGTGACGATGCGTCGCTTCAATTCGTCGATGGCAAAGGCTACCTGAAACGGCAGCGGCTGCTCTGGCCAGAGACAGCCGTCGTTATCAAATACGGCGATGCGTTCGGCCAGTGGCAAGAAGTCGGGGGATCCAGCCGTTGTCACCTTGGTGATGAAGGCGAGGATCGCCTGTTTGGCGGGGCCCTCCTGCCAGGAGGGCAGCGGATCCGCAGTATTGGAGAGGTCGTAAAGTTTGATTTGGGCGACACCGTATTCCCCCACTTGGTAGAGGCTGGCGGAGACGGGCTGGAAGGGGAAGGCCTCGAATGGCTCCGCTTTGAGGGCATCAATACAGTCGCGGGTCCCTATACCGACGGTGAGATGCGGGTGGTAGTTGATGCCGGAGCAGGGTCCGACAAAGTTGTTCACGTAGTCCACGGTTGGCTGGTTGATCTCCCCACCGTCGGCACGGGGCGCAAAGGCCTCGCCTGTTCCCTGCTCCACAGCAAACGGCGCGACGGCGTCGATGATCTTTTGTTGTAATCGACGCAGATTCGGGGTCGGTTCGATGACGATTCCTACCAACCCGAGATTCTTGTAGGCCAGGTCGTAGTAGCCAGTTGCCTGGCTTGTCCATTGCGCCGGCTGCTCTTTACGCAGCACTGCGGCCACAGCATGGGCGACATCGGCCAAATCCGCCTTGCGCACAAACCTTTGCAGGATGGTGATATGGGGCATGTGGTTGGCATCGAGGGCAAAACCATCCGGATAGTCCCCTCGGAGCCGAGCATTCGTCGCCAGGGCCCTGGCAACGGTGGCTGGATCCGGATCCAGCAGGACGTTGATCGCCATCACGGTCATGGGGTTTCTCCCTGCCTGGTCGTTCGGGATGATGACGGTTGTTGTCAGCTAATCGGGTCGGTGGGCCAGAGATCACTGAGACCAGCCGGAGAGGAGTTGCAACAGGCCCAGAGTGTTTAGATCGGGTTAAGGAGTCGCAGGATTCCGACCTTAAACTTGGTGAAGCTTGACTGAGCCGGATGCCTCAAGTGGTGACTTGGGACATCCGGCCGCAGGCGGTTGCCGG
>JBEIVL010000024.1:0-28845 GCA_040373885.1 Aphanothece sp. | reverse complement strand
TTCTCCGTATTCTTCCTGACCCAGTTGTTCGCGTCGAAGACCTGAACGGTCGCCTGCCCCCTTGACCGCCGCGGCCGGCCCCCCAGCATGGGGCCAGGCGTCGCCCCCCATGAGAATCCTTGGCATTGATCCCGGCCTGGCTCGGGTGGGTTACGGCGTCATTGACTTCGAAGAGCGGCGGGGGGGCGTGGCCGGCTCCCAGCGCCTGCTCGACTGCGGCATGATCCGCACCGATCCCGGCCAGGGCGAAGGCCAGCGCATGGTCGAAATCGCCAACGACCTGCGCCAGCTGATCCGCGCCTGGAAGCCCCAGCTGGCGGCCGTGGAAAAATTCTTTTTTTACCGCTCCAGTAACACCATCGCCGTGGTGCAGGCCCGGGGGGTGGTGATGATGACCCTGGCCCGCTTTGCCATCCCGGTGGTCGAATACCCGCCGATGCAGATCAAGCTGGCGGTCGCGGGCCACGGCCATGCCCCCAAGGACGAAGTGTTGGCCGCCGTCATGCGCGAACTCGACCTCGACACCCCGCCCCGCCCCGATGACGCCGCCGATGCCTTGGCGGTGGCCCTCACCGGCTGGTTCCAACGCTGAAGTGACCCCCATGGAGGCGTTCAACCTGCCGCCTCCGCCCGAGGCCCCCAAAGCAGTCCTGCGCCGCCACTACCGCCAGCTGCGGCGCCAGAGCCTGCCCCTGGCGGCATCGGCCCTGCTGGAGGTGCTGGCCCGCGAGCGGCCTCTGGCCCTGGAGGCGGCCGACGGCGCAGCCGGCGTGGAGGGTGGCAAAGCGACTCCCAGCCGCCTCGGCCTCTACTGGCCCCTGGGCCACGAACCCGACTGGCGGCCCCTGCTGCAGCGCTGGCCTGAAGCCCTGCAACGCCGCCTGGCCCTGCCCGTGGTGCGCCCCCTGGCTGGTGAGGTGCGTCTCACCTACGCGGCCTGGCATCCCACTGAGCCCCTGGTCGCCGACGCCTGCGGCATCCCGGCCCCCGCAGCCGGCGAACCGCTGCCGGCTGCGGAGCTGGCCCTACTGCTCGTGCCGGCCCTGGCTGTCGATCGCCGCGGCATCCGGCTCGGATCGGGCGGGGGTTGGTACGACCGCCTGCGCTGCGACGCCGCTTGGGGCCAAGTGCCTGCGTTGGCGGTCCTGCCCGCCGCCTGCGTGGCCGAGGCCCTGCCGCTGGATCCCTGGGATGTGCCCTTTGCCGGCTGGCTGGATGAAACGGGTCGGCAGGCCAAGGTTTCAGGGTTTGACTAAACAGCGCCTCCAGCCCCGTTGGCCGCCGACATTTGCCAACATTGGCCAGCGCCCGCCCTTCGGCCTTGGATCCCAATTCGCTGCAGCTCTCCGCCCAGCCGTGCCGCCGCGATGCCTCCCAGCCCCCAGGGATGCAACAGTCCGTAGCGGCCCTGTCGCCCGAGGGTTGCCGCACCGCCTCCGAGCGGGTGTTGGCCGCCGAACTTGAAAATCGGTCCAGCGACTGTGACGCCCTCTCGATGATGGTGAGTTCCATCGCCCGGATGGTGCAAGCTGGCCGTTGTAGCGATAGTCGCTGGAAAGCCTCCTGACCATTCCCGCCATGGCCCCCGCTTCCCGCCGCCAGCTTCTCTTCTGCCGCTGGACGCCAGCGCTTCTCGGCACTGCGGCCCTGATGGCCCTGGCCCATCCCCGGCCGGCCGCCGCCCACGCCATCCAGTCCACCCTCGAATCGCTGAGCTCCCTCAGCCGATCCAGCATCAGCCAGAGCGCCCCAGCCACGGGCTCCACCCTGTCCTTGGCCAGCAGCTTTTCCAGCGGTGTCCCTGTCGCCGGTGCGGATGTGCGGCTGGTGCCCCCCGGAGGCAGTCCCATTGCCCTGGGCCGCACCGATGCCAGCGGCCACCTCAGCTTCCAGTTGCCGGCAGGCGCCCGCTCCGACTGGGAAGTGCAGGTGGATGGCGGCCCCGGCCACCGCGACTACCTCGAACTTCCCAAGAACGCCGTCCAACCTGGGGCCCGGACCTTGAGTCTCTCCCATGGATCCGCCAGTCCCCTGGACGGCCTGCTCACACCCCTCCTGGGCCTGGGCCTGATGGGCTCCCTGGCGGGCCTCAGGATCGTGTGTACGCCCCAACTGCGTACACCGCAGAGCTGAGCCCATGAGCAGCGGCAGCCCAGTCCTCGATCGCTTGGTGGAACGGCTGGGCAGCACCACGGATCCGAAACGGCGCTACGAATACGTGCTGTGGCTGGCCAAAAAGCTCGAACCGCTGCCCGATGAACTGCGTCAGGACCTGTTCAAGGTCAAGGGCTGCGTCTCCCAGGTTTATGTGGTGGGCAGCCTGCAGGACGGCACCCTGCACTGGCGCGGGGATTCCGACGCCGCCATCACCAAAGGCCTGCTGGCCCTGCTGATCGAAGGCCTGGAGGGGCTGACCCCCGCCCAGGCGGCGGCGATCGACCCCCAGGTGCTGGCCGCCACGGGGCTGCAGGCCAGCCTCACCCCCTCGCGGGCCAATGGTTTCCTCAACATCCTGCGCACCATGCAGGCCCAGGCCGTGCGCCTTGGCGCGCCAGCGGCAGGATGAATTTCTAGGATGGGACGTTTGTGACACGGCGGCCCATGGCCATCGGCATCGGCTTGCTTGGTCTTGGCACGGTGGGCGCGGGGGTGGCCGCCATCCTCTCCAGTCCCGAGGGGCGCCATCCGCTGGTGGGGGATCTGGCCCTGCGCCGAGTGGCCGTCAGGGATCCGGGCCGCGCCCGATCCGTCAGCCTCGATCCCACCCTGATCGTCACCGACCCCACCCTGGTGGTCGATGATCCGGCCGTGGAGATCGTCGTCGAGGTGATGGGGGGCCTGGAGCCGGCCCGCAGCCTGATCCTGCGCGCCATCGCCGCCGGCAAGTCGGTGGTCACCGCCAACAAGGCGGTCATCGCCCGCTACGGCGAGGAAATCGCCGCGGCCGCCGCTGATCGGGGCGTGTACGTGCTGATCGAGGCGGCCGTGGGTGGCGGCATCCCGATCATCGAACCCCTGAAACAATCCCTGGGGGGCAACCGCATCCGCCGGGTGAGCGGCATCATCAACGGCACCACCAACTACATCCTCAGCCGCATGGCCGATGAAGGGGCGGCCTACGGCGAGGTGCTGGCCGATGCCCAGCGCCTGGGCTACGCCGAAGCCGATCCGGCCGCGGATGTGCAAGGAGGCGACGCCGCCGACAAGATCGCCATCCTGGCGGGCCTCGCCTACGGGGGCAGCATCGAGCGCTCCGCCATCCCCACCGAAGGCATCGATCGGCTGGAGGCCCGCGATGTGGCCTACGCCAAGGAATTGGGCTACGTGGTGAAACTGCTGGCCGTGGCTGAGCGCTTCGAGGCCACCGCCGATCCCACGGCCGCTGGCGCCTCCGACGACCCCGCCAGGGTCGAGACCAGCCCATCAGGCAGCGTCCTGGCCCTGGATGTGCGCGTGCATCCCACCCTCTTGCCCCGCAGCCACCCCCTAGCCGGAGTCCATGGGGTCAACAACGCCATCCTGGTGGAGGGTGAACCGGTGGGGCAGGTGATGTTCTTCGGTCCCGGCGCCGGTGCCGGTCCCACCGCCTCCGCCGTGGTGGCCGACATCCTCAACATCGCCGGCATCCGCCAACTCGGTGCCCCCGCCGGCGCCCTCGATCCCCTGCTGGCGGCCAGCCGCTGGCGCCGCTGCAGCCTGGTGGACGGCGAACGCACCCGCCACCGCAACTACGTCAGGGTGCTGACCCGCGATGAGGCCGGCGTGATCGGCAAGATCGGCACCGCCTTCGGGGCGGCGGGGGTCTCGATCCAATCGATCGTCCAATACGAGGCGATCGGCGGCGGCTCTGGTGGCAGTGGATCGGGTGGCGCTGATGGTGGTCTTCCAGGTGTTGGCAGTGGCGCCGAAATCGTCGTCATCACCCATGAAGTGGAGGAGGCGCGCTTTCGCCAGGCCCTGGCCGCCATCAGCTCCCTGCCGGAAGTGGACACCGTGGCGGCCTGCCTGCGGACCCTCTAGTCCCCCTCCCGGCCAGATCCCCCTTGGGGGAAGCCCGTAGGGCAGGCCCGTAGGGCAGGCCTGTGGGGGAAGATGGAGCCCACCTCCCGCACCGGCTGTGCCTCCAGCCCAGGATTCACCGCCGCCGAGCGACCTACGGCCCCATCCCCGGGTCCCCCAAAGCCAGAGCCGTTGCGCTTCCCTCTGGCGCTGCACGCACCGGCGCCTCGGCCCGGCCTTGCTGGCAACCTCTCTGTTGGCGCTTGGCGCCTGCCAACCGGCCCGGCCGCCCCGCAGCTTGATCATCGGCCAGGCCAGTCGCATCGACTCCCTCGATCCCATCAAGGCCTCGCGAGTCAGCGTGATGCAGGCCCTGGCCGCCCTGGGCGATCCGCTCTATTCGATCGAAACCGAGGGCCGCATCGAACCGCGCCTGGCCACCGCCCTGCCCCAGATCAGTGACGATGGCCTGCGGGCCCGCATCCCCCTGCGCCAAGACGTTCTCTTTCACGACGGCACCCGCTTTGACGCCGAGGCCCTGGTCTTCTCCCTGCAGCGCTTCATGAAGTCCGGCACCCTGGGCTTCCAGCTGGCCGATCGGGTTCAGGCGGTGCGCGCGGTGGGTCCCTATGAGGTGGAACTCACCTTGAAGCGGCCCTTCGGGCCCCTGCCGCGCCTGCTCTCGGCCATCTTCCTCACCCCCGTCTCGCCCACCGCCTACAGGAACCACCAAGACAAACCCCTCAACGAACGCTTTGTCGGCACCGGGCCCTACCGGCTGGCCTACTTCAGCGAACAACAGCAGCGGCTGATGCCCTTCGAGCGTTACTGGGGGCGCCCTCCCGCCAACGGCGGCCTGATGCTCACCACCTACAGTAACTCCACCGCCCTGTTGGGGGGCCTGCGCAGCGGCGAAATCGACGTGCTGCTCTCCAACAGTTTGGAGATCGATCACCAGCGGGCCCTGCATCGCAGTGCCGAAAAGGGAGAACTCAAAGAGGGGGTGGGGCCCGCCCTCGACATCGGCTTTCTCTCCCTGCTCACCACCCAGCCGCCCCTCGACAACCCGACCCTGCGCCAGGCGATCGCCTCCAGCCTCGACCACGAACTCATCCATCAGCGGGTCAGCCTGGGGATGCGGCCCAGCCTGCGCAGCCTGGTGCCGCCCTCCCTACCGGGGGCCGACCCCAACGCCTGGCCCGCCTTCAACCCCGAACGGGCCCGCAGCCTCTACAAACGGGCGGGCTATTGCAACGGCAAGCGTCTGAGCCTGCCGCTCACCTTTCTCTCCGATGTGCCCACCGACCGGCTGTTTGCCCTCACCTGGCAAAGCCAGCTGAAACGGGACCTGGATGACTGCGTGCGCCTCGAAGTGACTGGCATGGAATCAACCACCGCCTATTCGCAACTCGACAAGGAAGCCTTCCCGATGATTCTGATCAACTGGATGGGGGACTATCCCGATGCCGAAAACTACCTTTCTCCCATGCTCGGTTGCACCAAGCCCCAGGGAAACCGCTGCCTTGAGGGGGGCAGTGCCCTCAGCGGCAGTTTCTGGACGGCACCGGGCCTGGATGCCCAGCTGCAACGCAGCAGCGAACTGGATGGCCCCGAGCGCCTGGCGCTGCTGCAAACGATCCAGCGGCGGGCGGCCGTGGGGGTCCCCTACCTGCCGGTGTGGGTGGTGAGGCCGGCCGCCTGGGTGCGGCCCCATCTGGAGGTGCCTCGCTTCGATGGCTCCGGCCGGGTGGTGCTCTCCGCCTTGCGCTCGATCGCTCCGGCGGCGGTGAGCCCAACACGGGCAGGGGGCCAGCGATGAGCCGGCGCCGCCAACTGCTGACCTACGTGGCCTCCAGGCTGGCCCTGGCCCCGGTGATGTTGTGGTTGATCGCCAGTCTGGTGTTCCTGCTGTTGCGCCTGGCCCCCGGCGATCCGATCGACGCCCTGCTCGGGCCCCGGGCCCCCGAAGCGGTGCGCGCGGCCCTGCGGCACCAGCTGGGTCTCGACCAACCCCTCGGCCAGCAATACCTGGGCTTCATGGGCAAGTTGCTGCACGGCGATCTGGGCCAGTCCCTCAGCAACCAGGAGCCGGTGAGTCGCATCATTGGCCAGAGCCTGCCCGCCAGCCTGGAGCTGGGGGTGATGGCCCTGTCCATTGCCGCCGTGTTGGGACTGGCGGTGGGCTTCAGCGGCATCGCCCGTCCCGAGGGGCGCCTTGATCTGGCGGGGCGCCTGTTCGGCATCGGCACCTACGCCCTGCCCCCCTTCTGGGCCGCCATGGTGCTGCAGCTGGTCTTCGCCGTGGGCCTGGGCTGGCTGCCGGTGGGCGGCCGCTTCCCCGCCACCATCGAACCCCCTTCCGGCAGCGGCTTCTACCTCTTCGACAGCCTGCGGGCCGGCAATGGTGCCCAGTTTTGGGGCGCCGTCAGGCATCTGGTCCTGCCGGCCTGCACCCTGGGGCTGTTGTTGAGCGGCATCTTCACCAACGCCCTACGCCTCAACCTGCGCCGCGCCCTCGATTCCGACTACGTCGAGGCCGCCCGCAGCCGCGGCCTGGGTGAACGGCGCGTGGTGCTGCGCCACGGCCTGCCCAACGCCCTGCTGCCGGTACTCACCATCGCCGGCATCACGGTGGCCTCCCTGATCGGCGGCGCCCTGTTGATCGAGGTCACCTACTCCTGGCCCGGCGTCGCCCACCGGCTCCAGGAAGCCATTGCCCAGCGCGACTATCCGCTGGTGCAGGGCATCGTCGTCGTCGTCGCCGCCCTGGTGGTGCTGGTCACGGTGGCGGTGGACCTGCTGGTGGCCTGGCTGGATCCAAGGGTGAGCTTTTAGGAGTGGGCGGACCACTCCGCCCTCGCCCCGATCAACGCTCCCAAAAGGGGCAACCAGCCCAATCCCACAGCCTGGGTTGCGCCCGGCTGTCGCAAGGAAACATCGGTCGGTGCTGGCGTTGATCAGCGCACTGACTGACATGGCTACTCAGCACAGGTTGGGCGGAACAGTCAAAGAGTTAAAGCATTTTTTGCACAACTCCATAGGCTCTGACCAGGGCAATGCCCAAAATATCGAGAAGCATCAAGCTATGAATCATGCCCAAAAATCGCCCGGTTCTCGTCACACCCTTAAAACCTGACTTACCCTGTTGAATCACGGAATTAATCGAAGCATGATAATAATCAAACGAAGTGATCGCCCCTTCTGCCTCTGGAATAGCAATGATTTGCTGGGCTGCTTCTCGCCCCTGACAGTCGATACGCCACATCAACCATCCCCACGTCATCACAAAGAATGGAATGTAGGCCAGTATTTGCCCCAAAAGCAACGAGGGGCCGACAGAGGGAGCAAAAACCAACAGATTAACAAAGATGAAACCAACCATCAATCGACTGACAAACATTGCACCAACAAAATCAAACACCAAGCGCGGCAGGGGTCGCTTGGCGAATAAAACAAACAGCCATAACGACGGAGCCGCAAAAACAAACAATACATTCAAGGGATGGTGGGTGGAATGGTGAAAATTGAAATAGGCACGAATGATTGGCTGGCCATTCTGAAAGGCAACATTTTTTGCCCCCTCCTTGAGCAATAGCCATGCGCTGAAACCTGAAAACAAACCGAGTAATGTCAAAGCGAATAATTCCTTCACTTGCCCTAACTTGCTTGGCGACAGCTGAATCACGACTGACGATGGATACAGACTTGCATATTAGACACAAAGGATCCCTGTTGGCATAGGATTCAAACGAAACGATCACCGTACCCAAGGATCAAGCGATGACCGTGAAAGAAGTCGTTCAGGCCTATTACGGCCAGCAACTCAGCAGCAGCGCCGATCTCAAGACCACCGCTTGCTGCGATGTCGAAGCCATTCCTGCCTGGCTCAAACCCCTGCTGGCCAAGGTTCATCCCGAGGTCACTCGCCGCTACTACGGATGCGGCCTTGTCTGCCCAGACCAACTCGCCGGTTGCCGCATCCTCGATCTGGGCAGTGGTTCCGGCCGCGATGCCTACTTGTTATCTCAACTTGTTGGCCCCACTGGTTCGATCGTTGGCGTCGACATGACCACGGAGCAGCTCGCCATTGCGCGTCAATACACGGATTTCCATGCCCAGCAGTTCGGCTTTGCCAATGTCTCCTTCCTGAACGGCACCATCGAACATCTCGAAGATCTGGGCCTGGAACCCGAAAGCTTCGATGTGATCATCTCCAACTGTGTTCTCAACCTCTCCACCGACAAAAATGCGGTGCTGCAAGGGGTGCATCGGTTGCTCAAGCCCGGTGGTGAGTTTTATTTCGCCGATGTCTATACCGATCGGCGCCTGCCTGAGGCGGTTCGCCGCCATCCTGTGCTTTACGGCGAGTGTCTGGGGGGCGCTCTTTACTGGAATGACTTCCTACGCATCGCCAAAACAGCCGGCTTCCTGGATCCCCGCTTGGTGAATGATCGTCCCATCGGCATCACCGACCCCGAGCTGGCTCCCCTGGTGGGAGGGACCCGCTTCTATTCAGCCACCTATCGGCTCTTCAAGATCAACGAATTGGAAGATGCCTGCGAGGACCATGGCCAGGCCGTGATTTATCGCGGCACGATCCCCGAGCACCCCGATCGCTTCCGCCTCGACCAGCATCACGACCTCGAAACGGGACGAACCTTCGCGGTATGTGGAAACACCTATCGCATGCTCCACCAGAGCCGCTTCCAAGAACACTTTGTGTTCATCGGCGACTTCAGCCGCCATTTTGGTCTCTTCCCGGGGTGTGGCAGCACCTCGCCCTTCAACCCAGCGGCCACTGGCACCCCAACTCCAGCCGCCTGCTGCTGAAGCGTCCCTGCAGCGGCACTCTTCACGATCACCCCCGGAGTCGCTGGCGGCTCAGCGTCTGCGCCAGCGGGCCGCCATGCGCGGATCGAGCACGTAGGCCGTCACCCCACGGTGGGACAGGCGCTCCGAGGGGCTGGGGGGCGGCGGCCCCGCCAGGGAATTCAGGAAATCAGTGGTGATCGCCAGCAACAGCCCCTGCACCGCCTCCGGATCCACCCCCACCAGATCGGAACCGAGTCGAAACAGCGCCTCATCACCCGCCGCCAGGCGCAGGGGCGAAAAATGGCTCCCCCCCTCCACCAGCACCAGCCGGCTGCGGGGGTCCCCCACCGGCAGGAACAACTCAAGTTGCTCCTGCAGCGGTGGCGTCACCAGATCCAGGCTGCCTCCCACCACCAGAGCCGGCACCTGCAAACTGCGCAGGCCGCGATCGGGCCACAGCAAGGCGCCAAAGCTGTTGAACAACACCACACCCCGCAGCTCCGCCAGGCGCGGCAGGGCTGAAGGCAGGGCCGCGGCGGGAAGCTGACATTGCAGCAGCAACGAGAGGTTGGTCAGGAGCAGGTGATCCACAGCCTGTTCACAACGCCGGTCCAGGCCGCTCTCAGGCTTCAAGCCCGCCGCCAGAAGGGCGGTCACCCCCCCCAGCGAATGGCCCAACAGCACGACCCCATCTCCTCGCACCGGCACCACACCGTCCTGTTGGGCCGCCAAAACGGCCTTGACATCCGCCAAACGCTCGGCGAGGACCTCAGCGCCCGGTGGCGGCCGCTGCCCTTCCAGACTGGCCTTGAGGGCCGCCGCATCGCTGCCGGGATGTTGCAAAACCACCGTTCCCCAGCCCTGCTGGGCCAGGGCGCGGGCCAACCAGCCCAACTGGTCGGCGTTGCCCCCCAGGCCAGGCAACAACAACAGCCAGGGTCGATCGCCCGCCCCGGGCTGGGCCGGCGTCCAGATCTCCACGGGCAATGGAACACGGCGATGGGGCACCGCCAGGGCAAGGTGCTGGTGCTGCGCCATCGGACTCCCTTGGTCCGGCAGGTGATCGCTCCGGCGTTGGGGCAACCCCATCACCGCCAACTCCCGCAGGGCATGGCGCTGCTGCCGTAACTGCATGCGCCACTGGGCCGCCAGATCCAGCAACCCATCCAGGCGCAGATTCAGATGGGATTCGGGCAAGGCCACCAGCAAATCGATCAGGGACACCTCCCGCTTCTCCAGCAGCAGCTGGCGCAGGCTGGCCTGCAACATCGCCGTGGTGGGCTGGCCTGCTTCGGTGGTCAGGAGCTCGCCCAGTTCCCCCAGGAGCTGTCCGCCGGCCCAGCTGTCCAGCAGCTGGCGACCAAAGCCCCGATCCCGCAGCAGGGGGGCCCGGAGCAGCGCCTTCAGCTCACGCCGGCTGGACGGTTTCAGCAACCCCAACCAGATGCCCTGATCGGAGCCCCCATTGGCCAGGTCCGCCTCCTTGGAAAGATGGGCATCACCGTGACTCCACCGTTCAAGCTGACGCAGGTTGATCGGGATCTGAAGATGCTCCAGCTGGATGTCCAGGATCTCCGCGGCCCGCACCGGAACCGACATCGCCAGCCAGCCCGTCACCACCAAGGCGCTTGCCAATCTGGTGACGATGGCTTGAAGCCCCTGGCGCCATGGGCGAGACAAGGAACGAGACCCCCAGGAGAAATTCAGGTGGCTGGCTCGGAGGCGTCCTTTGAGAGGGATGGCTCCGCCTGACCCGGCACCCAGGCCTCATGGGGCAGGGGCTCGGTGCCGTACTCCCAGTCGTCGTAGTCGGGGTCGTTGCGGATCTGCTGGTGAATCTGCTTCTGGGCCTCGAAATCGTGCGGGTGGGGCGGGATGCCGGCCGCGCCGTCGTCACTGGGGAGGGGGGGCTGCGGGGAGGTCATCGGAAGCTGGGTTTTGGTTTCATTCTGACGGGGGGTGGCCCAGGCTCGTCCCCAGGCGCAAGCGAACCCTGGGCCCGGAAGGCGGCCACGGCCACAGGAATGGTCGGATAGAACGCGTCGACACCGAGACGGGCCACCAGACCAGCCCGCTCGAGTTCATGGAACAGCTCCTGCTTGACGCGGGTCATGGCAAAGCGAATCCCCCGACCTTGCAATTCGCGCGCCAACTCATCGAGCATGTCCGCCGCGGTGATGTCGAGCTCAATGATGGCCTCGGCATTCAGCACGAACCAGCGCACCGGCGACGGCTCTGCCGCGATCGCCGCCAGGGCACGGCGCTGGAAGTCCTCAGCATTGGCAAAACACAGGGGCGCGTCATACCGATAGAGCACCAGACCTGGCACGGTTCTCCCCTCCGGCCAGTCCTTGACATCGTGGAATCCAGCAAGGTCCTTCACTTCCCCCATCACCGCATCGTGCGGACGGGCGACACGGGCAAACAGATCAAGCACGGACAGCCCCACCGCCACCACCACGCCGAACAGGATGTCGCTGAACAGCACCCCAACCAGGGTCACCAGCGCCAGGTGGAATTCACTGCGCTTGAAGTGCCGCAGACGCCGAAAGGCGCCAATGTCAATCAGCTTCAGGGCCGCGAACACCACTAGGGCCCCCAGCACCGGGCGAGGAAAGAGGGCCAGCAGGGGCCTCAGCCACAACAGCACCGCCAGCACAACGACCAGGGCCACCAACGAGTACCGCTGACTGCGGGCCCCCATGGCATCCGCCAGGGCGGTGCGGGTATTGCTGCTGCTGACCGGAAATCCCTGCAAAAGCGAGGTCGCCACATTGCACGCCCCCAGGGCCACCAGCTCCTTGGTGGCGTCGATCCGTTGGCCGTGGCGTTGTCCGAAGGAGCGAGCCGTCAGCATGTTGTCGGAGTAACCCACTAGGGCGATGCCCACGGCGCCGAGCAGCAAGGGTTGCCATTGGGCCAGGCTCAGACCCGTAGGCAACGAGGGCACGGGCAGGCCCGCCGCAATGGTCCCCACAGTGGCAACACCTTGACGATCAAGGTGCAGGAGTGACGAGACGGCCGTCGTCAGCAGCACAACCAGCAGCGGGCCCGGCAGGTGGGGCCGCCAGCGCTGCAGCAGCAGCATCAGCACCAGGGCCGCAGCGGCCAGGGCCAGACTGGGACCATGCACCGCCCCATGGCGCCTGAGCAGTTCCTCCAGAGCCGCCCCCAGAGAATCGGCCCTCGCCCCCATGCCGGTGAGGGTGTGCAGCTGGCCCGCCATCATCAACACCGCCACCCCGGCCATGTAGCCCACCAGGATCGGCTGCGAGAGCAAGTCAGCCAGGAAAGCGAACTTCAACAGGGCCGCCAGCAGGCACACCAGCCCCACCAACAGGGCCATCAGGCTGGCCAGGACAATCTGCTCGGCGCCGTTCCCCGCCGCCATCGGCCCCACCAACGCCGCGGTCATCAAGGCCGTGGTCGTTTCCGGTCCCACCGAGAGCTGGGAGGAACCTCCCAGCCAGGCGTAGATGACGATCGACGGCAGCATGGCCCAAAGGCCGTTCACCGGGGCGAGACCCGCCAACTCGCCATAGGCCATGCACTGGGGGATGAGATAGGCCGCCACCGTCAGACCCGCCAGCAGATCCCCCGGTGGAACGGCACCCCCCAGAAGAGGTCGGTTCACTTTTGAGGCCATGCGGGTAAGGGTGGATGGTTTCTTTCATTGGAATCGGTCATTTCAAACGTTAATTTGAAACTGATCAGCGCAGTGCCGCTCGCCGTTGCCCCCTCCCTCCACCCTCGCCCTGGTGACGGGTCCAAGCAACCTCTGGCATCTGGCCGGGATGCTCACACGGCTGGAGCCTGATCACTGTCACGGCCAGGATCTGCAGGTTGTGCTCCTGGTCAATCAGCACTCCGCAGGGCCGGATCCGGGGCGGTTTGTTGCCACCACCCAGGAATTGCTGCGCTGCTGGCTGCCGGAGGCGGGCTTCTGTCCATGGGATGGGCAATCGGAGATCCTCGGAGCGGGTTTGCCGGTGGGCCCCGGCGCCTGGAGGCGACTGCTGTTGAGCAGGCCCTTCCATCGACCCGACCAGAGGCTGCTGGGACTGTGCCCGCCCCAAGAGGTGGTTCTCTTTGATGAGGGCATCGCCAGTTATCTGGAGGATGTCCCCGCCGCCGCCAGCACTGCCCTGGCCGCCCATCTGCCCGCGACCCGGTTCATCCGACTGCTCTCAAGCCCACCGATGCCGAGCCGCTGGGCGGGCTTGCCGGTGGATCAAGTGCCTGCCGACACGATGGTGCGCCTGCTGCGGCATCTGTTCGAGCAAAGGCCCCTGCCGCTCCCGGCGGTTGCCCGTGGGGGCGAAGGACTGACACTGGTGCTGGGCACCTGCTTCTCCAATTACGGACTAATCAGCCCCGAACGGGAAGCCAACCACCTACAGGCCGTGGTGGCTGAGCGAATCCGATCCGGCAGAACGGTGATCTACATCCCCCATCCCCGCTCCCGCCACAGCCTGCTGGACCTGGATCACTGGCCAGCGGAGCAGCGCCACGCCAGGCTTGAACAATGGCGGCCCCCCGGGGGCAGTCCGGCCGAACTCCTGGGCCTGTCGGGCGCGATCAACGAGGTGATCTCACCGGGCAGTTCGGCCTTGATCACCTTCAGGGATTGGTTCGCGATTCCCGCCTGGCTGAGCGTGGATGAGCAATTCGAGGAGTTCGGCGGCCGCAGTCCCGAAGTGATGCTGATGCGCCGTCTGGTGCGCAGCCATTGCTGGTGAACCTGGATTCAGACATTGAACAGGAACTCCATCACATCCCCCTCGGCCACCACGTACTCCTTACCTTCACTGCGCAGCCAACCCCGGTTGCGGGCTTCGGCCAGGGAACCAGCCTCGATCAGTTGGTCGTAACCGACGGTCTGGGCACGGATGAAGCCGCGCTCGAAATCCGTGTGGATCACCCCTGCCGCCTGGGGAGCCGTCATTCCCGCCTGGATCGTCCAAGCCCGGGTCTCCTTTTCGCCGGTGGTGAAATAGGTGCGCAAGCCCAGCAAGCGATAGGTAGCGGCGATGAGGCTGCGCAACCCTCCTTCGCTCACCCCAAGCCCATTCAGGAATTCGGCCCGGTCCTCCTCGGGTAACTCCATCAGTTCCGCCTCCACCTGGGCCGAGATCCGTACCGTTTCCGCCCCTTCGCGGGCCGCCAGGTCCTGAACCGCTGCGACCATGACGTTGCCTGTGGCCAGGTCGTTTTCGCTGACGTTGGTCGCGTAGATGATCGGTTTGGCGGTCAGCAGACCCAGGGGACGCAGCAGAACCTTCTCCTCCTCGGCGAGGCTCAGCGAGCGGGCGGCGCCGCCCTGTTCCAGCACCGCCTGAATGCGCTCCAGGACCCCGTCCTCCAGTTGAGCTTCCTTGCTGGTACGCAGCTGCTTCTTGAGGCGTTCGCGGCGCTTCTCGACCTGGGCCAAGTCCGCCAGGGCCAGTTCCAGATTGATGACCTCAGCGTCTCGCACCGGATCCACCGACCCTGAGACATGGATGACGTCGTCATCCTCAAAGCAGCGCACCACATGAACAATGGCATCCACTTCGCGGATGTTGGCCAGAAACTTGTTGCCAAGCCCTTCGCCCTGGCTGGCCCCCTTGACCAGGCCGGCGATATCCACGAACTCCACCCGGGTCGGGATGATCTCCTTGGATCCTGAAAGTTTGGAGAGCTGGCCGAGGCGCCCGTCAGGGACCGCCACCACCCCCGTGTTGGGTTCGATGGTGCAGAAGGGGAAATTGGCGGCAGTCGCCTGGGCGTTCGCCACCAAGGCGTTGAAGAGGGTGGACTTGCCCACGTTGGGCAAGCCGACGATTCCGGCTTTGAGCATGGCCGGAATCTACGAGCTGCCGCTCCGCCGGTCCAACCACATTGGCGCCACGAACCAGCGAGACTGACCCGAGCACCTGGCCCTCGATGTCCGCTCCTATCCCCCTGCGACCCGCTGATCGGGACCCGGACGGCGCCTCGATCGCCCCTTCGCCCTCCGTCGAAAGGCTGAGCAATGAACAGCTGGCCCATGAATCGCTGAGCAATGAAAGGCTGAACAAGCGGGAGTCGGGCCAGTGGCCGGCGTCCCCTCACAGCGATGCCGCCAACCCACGCCCCCCCGCGAACCCACCATGGGCCGAACCCGAGTCGGCCCTGACGCCTGTGGCGAGATCCCGCCGCAGCCCGAATCGGCGCATTCTCTGGATCAGCCTGGCCCTGCTGGTCCCCGCCGTGGCTGGGCTGGGGTGGTGGTTGCGCCAGAAGGCCCTCACCAGCCGTGATGTGGCTCCCTACACGGTGCTTTCCCGAACCGGCTCCCTGCCGGGGATGGTGACGGCCACCGGCGAGCTGGACGCGGTCAACCGGGTCAACGTCAGCCCCAAGCGACAGGGTCAGCTGGTGGATCTGCTGGTGGATGAGGGCGATCGGGTGGAGGCGGGCCAAGCGATTGCCCGCATGGACGACGGCGACCTGCGCGACCGAATTCAAGAACTGCAGGCGAATCTGCTGGCCAGCCAGTCCGAATTGGAGCGCAGCCGCAGCGAGCTGCAGCGCAATGAGCCTCTCTACCGCCAAGGGGCCATCAGCCTCAATGACCTCAACCGTTTCCGCTCCGATTACGAGGTCAAGCGCATGGCCGTCAATGCCGCCGGCCAGCGGCTTGAACAACGTTTGGTGGAGCGGGACGAACTGATCGTGCGGGCCCCCTTCAGCGGGGTCATCAGCCAGCGTTTCGCCGAACCCGGAGCCTTCGTCACCCCAACCACCACGGCCTCAGCCAGCGCCGGGGCCACCAGCTCCTCAATCGTTGAACTGGCTCGGGGCCTTGAGGTGATCGCCAAGGTGCCCGAGAGCGACCTGGGGCGATTGCGGCTGGGCATGCCCGCCAGCGTCCGGGTCGAATCGTTTCCAGATCGACGCTTTCCCGCCCAGTTGCGCCACATCGCGCCACGGGCGATCAAGACCAACAACGTCACTTCCTTTGAGGTCAAGCTGCAACTGACCCAGCCGGCGCCCCAACTGCGCATCGGCATGACCGCCGACGTCGATTTCCAAACCGGCAACCTCGGACCCCGCACCCTGGTGCCCACTGTGGCGGTGGTCACCGAGAACGGCCGACCAGGGGTCCTGCTGGTGGGCAAGGACCAGGAGCCGAAGTTTCAGCCCGTCGAACTCGGGGTGAGCAGTGGCCGAGACACCCAGATTCTCTCGGGGTTGAACAGCGACACCCGCGTCTTCATCGACCTGCCGCCTTGGGCGAAGAAGAGGCCATGAACCGCAAAGCCGCCGCCACGATGCGGCCGCTGGCGTAGCCATCCCCGAAGGGGTTGTGGGCCATGGCCATGGCCGCGTAGGCCTCGGGGTTTTCCAATAGGCGGCTGGCTTCCGCCACGATGGTGCTGCTGTCGGTACCGATCAGCTTGGCGGTTCCCGCCGCCACGGCCTCGGGTCGCTCGGTGGTCCGCCGCAACACCAACACCGGTTTGCCCAGGGCCGGGGCCTCCTCCTGCAGACCCCCGGAATCGGTGAGCACCAAGGTGCAGCCGCGCAGGGCCGCCACCAGGTGGTTGTAATCCAGGGGCTCGGTCAGGAAGGCACGTGGATGAGATCCGAGCAGATCCTGCAGCGGCTCTCGCACAGTCGGATTGCGATGAAGGGGCAGCAGCAGGGCGGTGTCGGGGTGCAGATCAAGCAGGGCGAGGAAGGCTCGGCCGATGTCTTCGAGCCGCTCCCCCCAGTTCTCTCTCCGGTGGACCGTGGCCAGCAGCACACGCTGATGGCGCCAATCCAAGCCTTCCACCTCCCATTCGGGAGTGGCCTCCGCCATCTGCAACAAGGCATCAATGACGGTGTTGCCCGTGGTGATGGTTTCGCCCACGACACCGGAGGCCCGCAGGTTGGCGGCCGCCTGTTCGGTGGGAGCGAAATGCAGCACCGCCAGCTGGGAGATCAGACGTCGATTGGCCTCCTCCGGAAAGGGGTCAAAGAGGTTGTCGGTCCGCAGGCCCGCCTCCACATGGCCCACCGGCAGGCCCTCGTAGAACGCGGCCAGGGCACTGGCGAAGGCTGTGGTGGTGTCCCCCTGCACCAACACCAGATCGGGGCGGTGCTCGACGAATTCCTCTCTCAGTCCTTGCAGGGCAGCTGTGGTGACGTGGGTGAGGGTTTGGTTGGGGGCCATCAGGGCCAGGTCCCGATCGGCCTTGAGGGCGAACAGGTCCATCACCTGGCTCACCATTTCACGGTGCTGACCGGTCAGGACCACCCGGGTACGGAAGTCCCCACTGCCCTGGAAGGCCCGGATCACCGGTGCCATCTTGATGGCTTCAGGACGGGTGCCCAGAACAAGGGTGACCAGGGGCAGGTCACCGGGGGAATTGGACACGGCGGAGGTGCGGACTCCCGGATCCTAAAGAGCGTCTTCCAGCGACAAAGCTGCAAGCATGGCAACAATGGAGCTAGAGGCAAAGGTGCCATGACTGATCTGCACCCCTTTGAGGGATTCATCTCAATAGGGGCTACACCACCGCCGCCCCCGCCACCCTTCGCCTTCGCAAGCCCGCCCACCCAGGCACCGCAGCAGGAAGGTCCCTTTGGGCCGATGCCAGACACGGTGGAGGGCATCGTGCGGCTGGCGCACAACAACAACATTTCCGATATTCACCTGGGCGTGGGCGAAGAGCCCCGCTATCGCAGTCGTGGTGACATTGTCCGCACGAATTGGCCGGTCACCGATCCACCTTGTTTTCGCCAGTGGCTGAGGGAACTCCTGGAACCAGGCGAGCTTGATATCTTTCTGAGAGATAAAGAATACGATACATCTCACACATTTTCTTTCGTACGAGTTCGCATCAATCTGCTCGAAACAGTCACAGGGCTGGCGATGGTGCTTCGCCTCATTCCCACCGAGATGCCCAGCCTGGAAAATCTGGGCCTGCCTCCGGTGATGAAGGATTTAGCGTCACGAACCAGAGGGCTGATTCTTGTGACAGGCCCGACCGGATCGGGGAAGAGCACGACGATGGCCGCTTTAATTAATTATATCAATAACACCATGCCTCGCCACATCCTCACGATTGAGGATCCGGTGGAATTCGTCCATGAAAGTCGCCTCTCTCTCATCCGACAACGGGAAGTTGGCCAACACACCCGCGAGTTCCAGCACGCCCTTAGAGCCTCACTGCGCGAAGACTCTGATGTGATTCTGATTGGGGAAATCCGTGACCAGATCACCCTGAGCACGGCCCTGGAGGCCTCCCAAACCGGTCACTTGGTGCTGGGCACCCTCCACACCAATTCGGCCGTGCGCACGGTGGAGCGGGTCCTGGGCATGTACCCCCCCCAGGAGCAACATGCGGTGCGCCGATCCCTGGCCGAATCCCTGCTGTCCGTGATCTCCCAGGGCCTGCTCAAGACCATCGACGGTCGCCGGGCGGCCTACTACGAAATTCTGATCAACACCGATGCCTGCCGCGACTATCTCGAGCGCGGCGACCTCGATGCCATTGAAGAAATCATGGCCCGCAGCACCTTTGATGGGATGCAAACCCTCAATCAATCCTTGCTGAATCTTGTCAACGAGGGTCGCACCTTGCCCGAGGAAGCTCTGATGCACAGCCTCAAGCGCGGCGAACTCTCCCAGAGTCTCCGCGGCCGCAGCTGATCACTGGGCGAGGTCAACCACGCTTCACTCTGTCGCCGCAGCCCTGCGGCGTTCAGGAATGGGGGGCAGCCAGTCGGGCCACCAGCAGCACAGTGAGTCCCACAGACAAGCCCACCATGGCCAGGCGGCCGTTCCATATCTCGGCTTGTGGGGTGAAACCGCGGCGCCAAGAATTGAGTTCCTGCTGGGACACCGGTTCTCCGGTCGCCTCAGCGGCATTCACATCGACTGTCGGGTTGGGGGAGGGATCCACGGAAAGGGGTTCGCCGAGGTCTGCGCTGTCTGGGGCGCTGTCAGAGAGGGACTGGAATGAGCGGGCCTCAGAGGAGCCCCATTCCGAGCACTGATTTAAGACCACCTTAACGGCAATCAATAAGCTTTTGAGCTTCCATAGAGACAGTCGGCATCTTCGAGCGGAAGCCGCGCCATCACCCCAAGCTCGATGGGGCTGCGCAGACCGGCCTCAAGCCGTTGCACCGCCGCCAGACCAATCATGGCCGCGTTGTCCGTGCAGTAGTTCAGGGGAGCCGCGTACCAAACCAGTCCCAAGGCATCGGCACGCTTCTGCAGCAGAGCTCGCAAGCGCAGATTGGCCGCCACCCCACCCACAAGCACCAACGTGCTCAGGCCCTGATCCTGGGCGCAGCGACAGCTGCGTTCCACCAGCACCTCAGCCACCACCTGCTCAAAGCTGGCGGCAAGATCGGCGACAGGCAGAGGATCCTCCAGCAGCTCGAGTTGGCGCACCTGGCGCAGCATGGCGGTCTTCAGGCCACTGAAGCTGAAGTCATAGGGATGGAACCCCCCTTCACGAAGCGATACACGTCCTTTGGGCAGCGCGAAACGAGCCGGGTCTCCGCTGACGGCCGCCGCCTGAATCGCCGGCCCGCCCGGATAACCGAGACCCAGCAGACGCGCCACCTTGTCGAAGCACTCTCCGGCGGCGTCATCGTGACTGCGAGCCAGCCGCTGATAGCGGCCGGGACCATCGACCCGCACCAACTCGGTGTGGCCCCCACTCACCAGCAGCACTAGATGGGGCCAGGGGGGAGGAGGCTCAAGGAGGAGGGCCGAACACAGGTGCCCCTCCAGGTGATGGATCCCCAGAAACGGCTTGTCGTAGAGACGAGCCAGGGTCCTGGCCGTCACCGAACCCACCAACAGAGCCCCCACCAACCCGGGAGCAACGCTGGCGGCGATCGCATCCACGTCAGCCAGGGAAAGGCCGCTCTCCGCCACCACCCGATCGATCAGCCCCGGCAGGGCTTCCACATGGCGCCGGGAGGCGATCTCCGGCACCACCCCCCCCCAGCGGGCATGCTCCTCGACCTGGGAGGCCACGGCGCTCGCCAGCACCCCGCGCCCCTTCACCAGAGCCGCCGCCGACTCGTCACAACTTGTTTCGAGGGCAAGAACCGTGGGCATGGGTCCGGTTGGCCTCTCTTACTGTCTCTCGAAGACATCCTGCCCCCAAGGCAGATCGTTCCTTCCGTTATCCCGGCCCCCTCACGCCGCCCCCCATGCGCCGTCTTTTCGCCGTTCTCCTGTCCGCGTTCCTGCTGCTCGGCTTCGCCCCCGTGGCCCATGCCGACGTCGCAGGGCTCGTCCCCTGCGCCGAGAATGCCCGCTTCCAGCAGCGGGCTGGCACCGCCAAGACCGAGCAGGCCAAGGCCCGCTTTGATATGTACAGCAAGGCCCTCTGTGGCGCCGATGGCCTGCCCCACCTGGTTGTTGATGGCCGCTGGAGCCATGCCGGTGAGTTCATGATTCCTGGCATTGCCTTCCTCTATATCGCCGGCACCATCGGCTGGGCCGGTCGGGGTTATCTCCAGGCCGTGCGGGGCCGTAAGGACGCCACCATGCACGAGATTCAGATCGACGTGCCCCTGGCGCTCAAATCCACCATCGCCGCAGCCACCTGGCCCCTGGCCGCCCTCAAGGAATTCACCAGTGGCCAGCTGTTGGAGAACGACAGCAAGGTGACGGTTTCTCCCCGCTGATCCACTCCACCCCCTTACCATTTTTTGCTTCGACCGTCATGAAAAAATTTCTCACCACCGCCCCCGTCTTTGCCGCCATCTGGTTCGGCATCACCGCCGGCATCATGATCGAATTCAACCGCTTCTTCCCCGACCTGTTGTTCTACCCGGGATGAACCTTTAGGTTTCGAATAACGTGATAGCGGCTCAAACGAGCCGCTTTTTTTACGAGAATCGGTAGCTATCAGGAGGCTCCGGGCCCACCCTCTGAAGCCAAATTGAGGAGAAGCTCCAGTTGCAACAAAGCCTCCTCCAAATCGCCATTCACCAGCACAGCATCAAATTCCGACGCGGCCGCCAGCTCCTCCCGGGCCCTCTCAAGGCGCCGCGCGATCGCCGTCTCGCTGTCTGTGCCCCGGGAGCGAATCCGCCTCTCCAGTTCCTCAAAGCTGGGCGGCGCCAGGAAAATCTGAAAGGCAGCCGGAAAGCTTTGACGCACCTGCCTGGCCCCCTCCAGCTCAATCTCCAGCAACACCGGGCCCTTCTCCAGGTTGCGTTCCACCCATTGCCGCGGCGTGCCATAAAGGTTGCCGGCAAATTCGGCCCACTCCAGAAAGTCGCCGTCCGCGATGCACCGCTCGAAACCCTGGCGGCTGAGAAAGAAATAATCCCGGCCATCCTGTTCACCCTGCCGGGGCGATCGGGTCGTGGCCGAAACCGAGAGCCAGATCTCGGGATGGCGTTCCAGCAACCGCCGCACCAGGGTGCCCTTGCCAACCCCACTGGGTCCTGTGATCACTGCGACGCGATCGTGGGACGGCTGGATGGTCATCGGAGGGGGTGGGCACCGGATCGCAGAGTAGGGGTAGAGCCGTAGAGATCCCCAGGTGCAGGCGCAGCAAGGCAAGCAACAACCCCAGGCTGGAGGTCCAGGGTCTCCCCAGGCGAAAACCGCCCTGCGCCTGCAAGCCATGGATGCCACCACCCTTCGGGCCGTTCTGGCCGAGCTACGCAGGGTCCTGTTGCCCAGCCGCTTCGAGAAGGCCCAACAGAATGATCCCCACACCCTGCAGCTGGCCCTACGCCATCTCGACGGGGTGCAGTGGCTTGAGGCCGGCTGGTTGGCGGAAGCGCCCCGCCTGCTGGCGATTGCGCCGCCGCCCCGCCAGGGGGATGGCAGCACCCTGGCCCGACAAATGCAGCACGGGCTCAAGGGTCTGGCCCTGGTGGCCATCGAGCAGCAGGGCTTCGAGCGTGTCGTGGAGCTGGTCTTCGCCCGGCGCCCCGGGGACCCACCCGAGCGCCGACTGGTGCTCGAACTGATGGGTCGTCACAGCAATCTCTTTTTGCTGGAGCGCGACGCTCGAGTGATCGCCACCGCCCATCAGGTGCGTCCCAGCCAGTCAAGGCAACGCCCCATCGGCTGCGGCGATCGCTGGGGGCCGCCGCCGCCCCTCACCGGTGACCAACCCCGTCTGGAGGAAAGCCTGGAGCGCTGGCGCCAACGCCTCACGGTGATCTCCCTCCCCCTGGGACGGGCCCTGATGGGCACCTACCAGGGCATCAGTCCAGCCCTGGCTCGCCAGATCAGCGGCGAGCTGATCGACACCCCCGTCTCCGACCTGGCCGAACCCCATTGGCAACATCTCCATGCTCGCTGGCAGAAGTGGTTGACGGCGGTCCAGACCCAGGAGCGCCATGGCTTCGAGCTCACCGACGACGGGGGATACTGCTGCTGGGATAGCGCCACCCCCGAATCCCCTAGCCCTCTGGCCCTGAACCTGGCCCTTGCCCACTATTACGGCCACAGACTGGAGGCGTTCCGTTTTGAGCAACAGCGACACGCACTGACCCAGAAGCTGCGGGCCCTCTGCGATCGAGAGCGGGCCAATCTCGAACAGCAGACACAACTCCTGGCCGCCGTGCCGGAAGGCGAAACCTTGCAACAACAAGCCGACACCTTGCTCAGCCAACCGTCCCCCAGCCGCGAGGCCATCGACGAGGCACAGGCGCTCTATCGGCTGGCCCGCAAACGCCGGCGCTCCGCCGCAGCCATCACGCCACGCCTCGAATGGCACCAGGAGCGTCTGGCCTGGATCGAAGCCAGCCTGACCTTTCTCCTCCAGGCGGAAACCAGCACCCAACTGGACGACCTGGCTGACGAACTCGACCAGATGCCGGGTCAAAAGCCCGCCCTGGCCTCCCGCAGCCAGAGGCGTCAGGCCGCCGCGGCCCATGCCAAGGGGCAACCGGTCCCGCTCGAATTGCGCAGCGCCTCCGGCTTGCGGCTGCAGGTGGGCCGCAACCATCGCCAGAACGAATGGATCAGCCTGCGCCAGGCCCGCCGTGGCGATCTCTGGTTCCATGCCCAGGAGATCCCCGGCAGCCATGTGGTGCTCAAGGCTTCTGAGGGAGCTGCCGCTGAGGCCGATCTGATGGCCGCCGCTGATCTGGCGGCCCACTTCAGCCGCGCCAGGGGGAATTCGCGGGTGCCTGTGATCATGGTGCCCAGCGAAGATCTGCAACGGCTGCCGGGTGCCGCGGCGGGAACGGTGCGCCACCGCGGCGGAGATGTGTTGTGGGGGGACCCCCAAAGGGCCCTGAGCCTGCTTGGGGCGCCTAGCCTCGCAACGGAGCAGGCACCATGAGCGAGATCACCGACCGACCCACCACCGCAGCCTCCGCCATTGTTCCCATCGAGCCAACCAGCCCATCCCGGGCTGCGGCAGAGGGAATCCCCGGCGATGAGTTTCCCGGCGAAGTGGAAATGAGCCTGGTGGACCATCTGGAGGAACTGCGCCGAAGGGTGCTGCGCAGCTTGCTGGCGGTGATGGTGGGGGCGGGTCTTTGCCTGCTGTTCGTCAAACCCCTGGTCAGACTTCTGGAGATGCCCGCCACCGGCATCCGCTTTCTACAACTCTCTCCGGGCGAATTTTTATTCGTCTCGTTGAAGGTGGCCGGTTATGCGGGGCTCACCCTGGCTTTGCCTTACGTGCTTTTCGAAGGGTTGGCCTTCGTCCTGCCAGGCCTGACCCGGCGCGAACGGCGCCTGGTGGCTCCGGCGGTGGCGGGCTCCACGGTTCTGTTTGCCGCTGGACTGGCCTTCGCCTGGTGGGCCCTGGTGCCGGCGGCCCTGCGCTTCCTGGTCAGTTACGGGGCTGATGTGGTCGAACCGCTCTGGTCGATTGAGCGTTACCTGGACTTCGTGCTGCTGCTGCTGCTGGCCACCGCCCTCGCCTTTCAATTGCCCGTGCTGCAACTGCTGCTTGGCGCCCTGGGTCTGATCAACGCCAAGGTCATGTTGGGAGCCTGGCGCTGGGTGGTCCTGGCCAGTGCCCTGGCCGGCGCCGTGCTCACCCCCTCCACCGACCCGATCACCATGCTGTTGCTCACCGGAGCCATCACGGCCCTCTATCTGGTGGGGGTGGGCCTGGTGAGCCTGGTTCAGGGGGTGAGACCGCAGGCCACCTAGGTTCGTCCCCGTCACTTTCGTCACCGTTAATAATTCTGTGCCGATGGCCGTCTCCAGCCCCCCTAAGGCCCCTACAGGCCCAGTTCCCCCTTGGCGCCGTCTGGTGGCCGTGGCGGCCGAGGGGGTGGCCAGCGGCACCCCTTACATGGTGGGCAGCAAGTTATTGCAGGGATGGCTGGCCGCCAATGCCATCCCCCTGCCCCTGATCGGCCTGCTGCCCCTCGCCGAACTGCCCTACACCCTCAAGATGTTTTGGGCCCCGGCCCTGGACCGCTGGGCCCTGCCCTGGCCCGATCGGCGCCGCGGCTGGATTCTGGTGTTCCAGTTCATTTTGGTGGCTGTGATTGGCGCCATGGCCCTGCTGCGACCCAACACCAGCGCGGCCAGCTTGAGCGCCATCGGGGTGGCGGCCCTGGTGTTGGCCCTGGCCAGTGCCAGCCAGGACATTGTGATCGACGCCTACCGCACCGATCTGCTGCCAGAGGCGGAGCGGGGTCCTGGGGCAGCGACCCACAACCTGGGCTATCGCACAGCGGGCCTGGTGATCAGCTCGGGGGGGTTTCTGCTCGCAGGCTGGCTCGGCTGGCCCACCGCCTTCGCCGCCACAGCCGTTCTGATGGCCGCCACCATCCCCTTCACGCTGACGGCCCCAAAACTGCCGCCCATCAGCCATCCAATCACCAGCCTGCGTCAGGCCATGGCGGGACCAATCCGCGAGTTCTTGCATCGCACGGGCGGGTCTAGGGCCGTGCTGCTGTTGTTGCTGGTCCTGCTCTATCGCTGGCCCGATGGCTTGCTCAATGCCATGGCGATTCCCTTTCTGACGATCAGCGGCTTCAGCGCCGCCACCATCGGTCTGATCCAGGGGGCCTGGGGCATCGGGGCCACCATTGTGGGCACCATTTTGGGCGGGGCTCTGTTTCCGCGCATCGGCATGAACCGCTCGCTGTGGCTGTTTGCCCTTGTGGGTGCGGCAGGGAACCTGGCTTATGGACTTCTGGCCCATTTCCGGGGGGGGATTCCCGCCCTGCTGTTCGCCTCAGGCCTCGAAAACATCGGCGGCGGCATGGTGGGTGCCGTCTTCGTCGCCCTGCTGATGAGCCTATGCAACCCCCGCTTCTCGGCCACCCAATACGCCCTGCTCTCCGGGGTCTATGCGCTCAGCCGTTCCCTGCTGTCCTCACCGGCGGGCGTCCTGGCCGAACGCTCCGGCTGGACCAACTTTTTTTTGATCAGCGTTCTGGCCTCCCTGCCGGCGTTCCTATTGATGACGCGCATCACCCCCTGGAATGGCCGTGAGGCGTTGGGAGCCTTTGATGCGGCCAAAGATTCGACCTGAATTAGATTAAGCCCAGTTTCCGGCGAACCAACCACGCCCAACTCACATAACACGAGCGGGCTGTCCCTGCCAAAGGGGAATCACTCCAGGCTTAGCCAAGGAAGTGAAGATAGAATTCAGATAATCGCTGGGCACGGGCCGCCGTTGAGGCAAAAATCTGATTAACAAAAAAGTCCTTTTTGATCTTATTCAACCCTTGTGCGCCAACGCTCTCCTGCCTCGCGAATGCGACAGTGAGTTCAACGGCACGATGATGCAGTGGTTTCATTGGTATAGCGAAGGCGATGGCCTCCACTGGCGTCGCTTGATCGAGGCCGCGCCCGCATTAGCGGCATCGGGCATCACCGCCCTTTGGCTGCCTCCAGCCTCCAAGGGCAATGCGGGTGGTTACGACGTTGGCTACGGAAGTTATGACCTGTTCGACCTGGGAGAATTCGATCAAAAGGGAAGTATTCGGACCAAATATGGCACCAAAGAAGATTATTTGGCCGCCATTAAAACATGCAAAGATCTTGGCATTCAGATCTATGCAGATGTGGTTTTTAATCACAAGATGGGAGCCGACTTTGAAGAAGATTTCCAGGCGATCCCTTACGACCACAACAATCGCACCATCCATCTTGGAGCCTGCCGTGACGTACGCGCCTGGACGGGCTTTAACTTCTTAGCCCGAGGCGGAAAATATTCAACCATGCAATGGAATTGGTGGCACTTTGCCAGCATTGATCATACTAGCAGCGATCCAGATCTTAACGCTGTATGGCTGATGAAAGACAGCAGCTTTGCCAAAAACGTTGATACCGAAAAGGGCAATTACGACTTTCTGATGGGCTGTGACCTCAACATGGATCACCCCGAGGTCAGTGGCGAGCTCAAATACTGGGGCGAGTGGATGATCGATAGCATCGGCGTCGACGGCTTTCGCCTGGATGCCATAAAGCACATTGACAGTGAATTTTTCATCGACTGGATCAACCATCTAGAGCATCACTGCGGCCATAACCTCTTCATCGTTGGTGAATACTGGAGCTACGACATTAACTGCCTCAGTTGGTATATCGACAGCACCGGCGGCAAAATGTCACTTTTTGACGCGCCTCTCCATCTAAACTTTCACCAGGCAAGTCGTCAGTCAGATCAATTTGACATGAGCCGCCTGCTGGAAGGCACCCTGATGAAAAAATGCCCCTCGTTAGCGGTCACCGTCGTAGAGAATCATGATACTCAGCCCCTGCAGGCCCTCGAATCGGTTGTTGAAGCCTGGTTCAAGCCCCTTGCCTACGCTTGCATTTTACTGAGATCCGAAGGCTATCCCTGTATTTTTTATCCCGATTACTACGGAGCCAACTATAGAGACAAAGGCCAAGATGGTAACGACCACGAAATCTGGCTCAGCAGTCATCGAACCATCATCGACCGACTCCTGCAAGCCCGTTGCCAGTTTGCCTACGGCCCTCAATATGACTACTTTGATCACTTCAGCACCGTGGGTTGGACCCGACTGGGAAGCCAACACCACCCCCATGCCATGGCGGTGCTGATGAGTGGGGGCGACGCCGGATCCAAATGGATGGAGGTCGCCAAAAGCGAAACCGCTTTCATCGATTGCACGGGCCATCTCAGCGAGATCATCACCAGCAACCGTGAAGGGTGGGCCGACTTCCACTGCCTTGGAGGTTCGGTGTCTGTCTGGGTTGAAGTGGAAGCCTTCCAAGCCCTGCAACCTTGAGGTGGCCGCACCTCTCATCTCCGCCGGCATCGCAACAAAACCAAACCCGATCCCCTGGATCCAGCCTGAGGCAGGCAATCCCAACCCGGTAACTCTGGCTTTTGCCTTTGCTCACTCCAAAGCCAAGTCACCCCATGGGGATCAGGGTGAAGATCCTCGGCATCGTCGGCAGGTTCCAGGCGTCTGCCTGCATACCAATTGAGGCTGGGGCGTTCCCCCTGGCGCCACAGATGCAGATCGGCCGTCGCCAGAGCCTTGGCTTGCTCCGCCACTGGCCTGACGGGCCAGAGCTCATTGAGTTCCCAGAGCCACAAGGAACTACTGAACAGCAAAGCCAGCGACAGCCAAAACCCCGTTGCCAAGGTGATGGCGCCGCCAAGACGTCTGCGTTGCGTGCCCGAGGCCAACCACCGACCACCCAAAAGCAAACCAAGTCCCGCAGGCAGAGCCAGCCCGGCCATGGGTTGCAACGCAGGCACAAGGCCTGTGCCCCCGCAGGTAGCCGCCAATAGAACCAGCACTCCCAAAACCGACCACACCAGGGGCACCCCTTGCAACCAGGTGCCCCAGGGGGAACGCAAGGCGAAATCGCGGCGAATCAATCCCACCAGCACTGGTCCAACCGCCAGGCTGAAGGGAGGCCAAAGCAGCAGGCTGTACCAAGGCAGTTGGGTTCGCAGCGGAAACACCAACAGGCTGACCATGAGCGTCAGGCCCAGAACCCAACGTCCCCAGGGGCTGCGCCGCTGCGTCCAGGCCAGGGCCATGCCAAAGGGCCAAAGCGGCAACCATGGCCAGCCGCCCTTGAGAACCTCCAGCAGTGGCGGCCAGGGGCCTCCCCCATGACCCTCCACCCCTTGAGCGACTCGGGCCAACCCCTGATTGGTCCACATCTCCAAAGCCTGGGGGCCGCGGACCCAGCCATGCCAGCCGTGCCAGGCCAAGCCGGGCAGAAGCCCCAGGACCACGGCCAGCACAAGCCAGCACCAGGCGCGAGCGCGCAGATCACGATCGCTCCAGCGCAACAGCAGGGAGAAGAACAACACTGGCAAAGCGACGGGCGCCTTGAGCAGCAAGAGGGCACTGGTCGCCAGTCCTGCCATAAGCCCCCCCCACAGCAGGGACCTTGCTGGACCCTTCGCCAGCAAAAGCCCCCACCACACCAGGACCATGGCGCTGAGGAGAGTTCCATCCAGCATCACCAGGCGACCGTGCCGGGCCAGGGGCAAGAGCGTGAGGGCGACCATGCCGCTGGCCAGGGATGGGGCTGGATCAAGGGGGATCAGGCGCCGTTGCACCATCACCAACAGGGGCACCAGGGACGTTGAAAGCAGAGCCGGTCCAAGCCGCAGCCAGAGTTCAGGAGGCAACGCCGAAGGCGATGCTCCCGTTAGCGCACGCCAAAGGTTGATCAACAGGCCGATGATCCAGTGCAGGCCGGGCGGTTTGTTGAGGTAGGCGTCCCCCCAATAGGTCGGTAACAAACCGCTGGGCCAGGAACTGCGGCTGAGCTCCAACGCAACACGGGCCACGATGCCTTCATCCCAATCCCGCAGCGGCTGGGAACCCAGGCCAAGCAAGGCCAAAACAAGAGCAAGCAACCACAGCAGGCCAGGACCCGCGAGCCCGTTCCACCAACAAGCCTGCCGATTTGTGTGGGGCAAACAATCTCCAGAAGCCATTGCTGCGGCCAGGGCGTTCAGTTTCTGCCATCAGAGCACCCAACAAAAAACCCCCTCCCGAAGGAGGGGGTAGAAGAAGGGCAGGAGCTGCCGTTCAGACTCAACCGATGGCGGGAGCGGTGAGAGCCACGGGGGTGGCTTCAGCGGCGGCCAGGTCGAGGGGGAAGTT
>JBEIVL010000057.1:0-7748 GCA_040373885.1 Aphanothece sp. | reverse complement strand
AGAAGCTAAACGGAGACTGCCGCGGCACAAAGCTGGCGGCCCGTGGCACCACCAGGGCCTGGTGCTGGAACTGCAGGGGACTGCGCTGCCACACCAGCCACCATCCCGCCGTCGCCAGGGCGAGCAGGACAAGAATCCCCGTCAGCAGCACCGCCAGGAATGTCCGGCCCTTCATGACGTCCCATTCGCAGACCTGGCCCATCTTCCGCCACCCTGGAGCCGGTGGAGCGTCCGAACCTTTCTCTGCCGGGATCTTCGACACCACGCCTTGCGGCAATCCTCTCCCCAACCACCATGGACAACGCGCCAGCCTCGGCCAGTACCCCACCAACGCCCAGGTCGATCCAGGCACGGGTCCTGCATGAGCGTCTGATGGCGGGAGAAAGCATCCAGTTGGTGGATGTACGTGAGGACGAGGAACTGGCCCTCGCCCGACTGGCCCAGACCGTGAGGCACCTGCCCCTGAGCCGATCGCGGGACTGGTTGGAGGACATCGACAGCCTGCTGGATGCGGAGCAGCCCGTGGCCGTTCTTTGCCATGCGGGGGTGCGCAGCTGGCATTTCGGCTGCTGGCTGTTGCAGGAGCGAGGCTTTCGGGAGGTCTGGAACCTGGTCGGGGGAATCGACGCCTGGAGTGTGGAAGTGGATCCCGAGGTGCCGCGCTATTGAGTCGGCTCTCAAGCGATGACAGCCGGCCCCAGCAAGCGTTCGCACCCCCTACGATCACTAAAGTTTCGTCAACCGCACGATTGGACAGCCTGCCGCGCCGTCAACAGGAGGTGCTGCAAGCGACCGTGCGGCATTACGTCGACACTGTCGAGCCCGTAGGCAGTCAGACCCTCGTTCGTCGTTTCGGCTTTTCGGCCAGCCCGGCCACTGTGCGCTCGGCCATGGGGGCCCTCGAGCAACGGGGCCTGCTGACCCAACCCCACACCTCAGCTGGCCGCATCCCGAGCCAACTCGGTTATCGCCACTATGTGGATCGTTTGTTGCCCCAACCAGGGGCGACGGCCCG
Organism: Aphanothece sp.; assembly: GCA_040373885.1. Taxonomy (GTDB): domain Bacteria; phylum Cyanobacteriota; class Cyanobacteriia; order PCC-6307; family Cyanobiaceae; genus Cyanobium. The sequence continues at coordinate 6,733 of JBEIVL010000057.1, read as the reverse complement.
CCAATTGGAAAGTGAGCTGCTGGGGGTGAGCCTTCAATGGGCCGCCTTCGACGATCTGATCCTGCAGCTGGCCAGGCGCCTGGCGGACCTCACCGGCTTGCTCAGCCTGATCAGCCGGCCCCAGGCCCGCCGCCCCAGCCTGCTGGAGATCCGTTTGGTCCCAAGCGCCGAGCGGCTGATGGTGTTTTTGGTGCATGGTCCAACCCTGACCACAAGCCTCAACCTGCGACTTCCGGCCGCAAGTCCTGACGATCTGGCGATTCTGGAGCGCTGGACCAATGACCAACTTCGCCGCCAGCCCGAGGGAAAGATCGCCTGGAATCAACTGCCGCGGGAACTGCAACGTTGCGGCGTCCTCCTGCGCCAAGGCCTCGAAAGCCACGGAAGGGCCCCCCACGATCTCGATGGAGTGGTGGCCATGGGCCTGGGCGGCCTGTTGGCCCAGCCCGAATTCAGCCGCACCGCCAGCCTGCTGCCCCTGGTGCAACTGGTGGAGAGCCATCCGGAAGCGGTCCTGCAGCCCTGTCGCGAGCTACCGCAGGAATCCATCTGGATCGGAAGTGAACATCCCCACGGCGCCCTGGGGGAGTGCGCCGTTGTCCAAGCCGTGTACTGCGCCGCCGATGGCGCCTGTGGTCAAGTGGCCCTGGTAGGTCCGATGCGGATGGCCTACGCCACCGCCAGGGCAGCGGTGCTATCGGTGGCCAACATTTTGCAGCGCCTGTTGAGCTGAGAGATAGCAAATGACCTATTGCGTCGCATTTCAGCTGGACGAAGGCCTGGTATTTGCCTCAGATTGTCGCACAAATGCTGGCGTCGATTATATCTCTTCCTACAGCAAGATGCACATCTTCCAACCGGCGCCCGATCGGCTGTTTGTGATGATGGCAGCCGGCAATCTGGGCACCACCCAGGCGGTCGTCAACCGCATTCGTCGGGACTTTGACAATCCCAAGCCCCCCACTTCAGACCAGGTGGAGGCACGAGCCGACAAAAAGAATGCCGGAGAAGATCGACCAGATCTACTCTCAGCTCGATATGTATTTGAAGCCGCTGATTATATTGGACGTGTCAGTGTTGCTGTCCAAGCCAATCATGCCACCTCGCTGCGGGAGGCAGGGGCGACCGGCGAAGCCAGCTTCATTCTGGGCGGCCAGATTGCTGGCCAACCCCAGGGCCTCTATCTCATCTATCCCCAGGGCAATGCGGTGATGGCCACAAGGGAAACGCCATTTCTGCAGATTGGTGAGAGCAAATACGGCAAACCACCCCTCGATTACATCGGCCACGCCGGCCTCTCCCTCGAAGATGCCGCCCGCCTATGCCTGGTCTCCCAAATTGTGACGCGGCGCTCCAACCTCACGGTGGGTCCCCCCTTCGAACTCGCCCTGGTGCCCAAGGACAGCATGAAGGTGAGCCGACGCATCAAGCTGGAAAAAGACGCCCCCGAGCTGACCCGTGCGATGGAAACCTGGGCCCGAAGCATGCAAGAAACCTTAAAACGCCTGCCGCGATTCAATTGGGAGGAGTCTCCGCTTTAGAGCCAAGGATTAATATTTTTCATTACACCGTCAGGCCCAAATACCCAAATACAGCTGCTAACCGGGGGCTCCGGGAGCAGGGCAATGCCTGAGAGCAAGCTGCAATGCCGAACGTTGGCATTGACGAACGCAGTACGTTCCTAAGAATGCCTTCAACTGAGCCAGCCAGATCAACAGCGAGCATCCAGCAAAAGGCTGCCAAAACTGAAGCAACTTTAAGGTGGTTATTTATACCTTTTGACGATGCTCAGAGATTTTTCGCGTGCGTTTCTGGCATGGGCTTTCCAGGGCGAGAAACCATTCGCGACTGGCTCAAAAAATCCTAAAAAGAACCATTGACCTCAAGCTTCTCGGCCACCGTATTGACATCCTTGTCGCCACGGCCCGAGAGATTCAGAACCACTTCGGTGCCGGGTGCGAGGGTGGGGCAGAGCGTTTCGAGCCAGGCGAAGGCATGGGCCGTCTCCAGGGCGGGAATGATGCCTTCCAGCCGGCAGAGACGCTGCAACGCCTCAAGGGCCTGGGCATCGGTGACGGCGGCGTACTCGGCTCGACCGATCGACTTGAGATAACTGTGTTCGGGTCCGACGCCGGGGTAGTCGAGCCCGGCGCTGATCGAGTGGGCCTCCAGCACCTGACCCTGCTCGTCCTGCAGCAGCAGACTCATGGCGCCGTGCAGCACGCCGACGCGACCCTCGGTGATGGTGGCGGCATGGCGGCCGCTGGCCACACCCTCACCGGCGGCCTCAACGCCGATCAGCCTCACGCTGGTGTCTTCAACAAACGGATGGAACAGACCCATGGCGTTGGAGCCGCCGCCGACGCAGGCCACCAGAACATCGGGCAGGCGGCCGAAGGCCTCGGCGCACTGGCGCTTGGTTTCCTCGCCGATGACCGCATGGAAATCGCGCACCAGCATGGGGTAGGGGTGGGGTCCGGCCACCGAGCCCAGGATGTAATGGGTGCTCTCGACATTGGTCACCCAGTCGCGGATGGCTTCACTGGTGGCGTCCTTGAGGGTGGCGGTGCCAGCGGTGACGGGTTGCACCGTGGCCCCCAGCAGACGCATGCGAAACACATTGAGGGCCTGGCGGCGCATGTCCTCGGCGCCCATGTAAATGACGCAATCCAGCCCGAAGCGGGCGCACACCGTGGCAGTAGCGACCCCATGCTGACCGGCGCCGGTTTCGGCGATGAGGCGCTTCTTGCCCATGCGCAGGGCCAGCAGGGCCTGGCCTAAAGCGTTGTTGATCTTGTGGGCGCCGGTGTGGTTGAGGTCCTCCCGCTTGAGCCACAGACGCGGCCCGCCCTCGGGACGGCGGTAGTGCTCGGTGAGGCGCTCGGCTTCATAAAGGGGCGAAGGACGACCCACATAGGTGCGCAGCAGGTGGTTGAGGCGGCTGGTGAAGGCCGGGTCGGCCCAGGCCTCGGCGGCGGCGGCCTCCAACTCGGCCAGGGCCGGCATCAGGGTCTCGGGCACGTACTGACCGCCGAAGGGTCCGAACCTCCCCAAAGCCGTGGGGCGAACGGCGGGTTGGAGGGCGGCGACCTCGGGAGCAGGGGCCCCGGAGCCGGCAGCCGTGCTGGGGACGGGGAAGGTGCTGGTCACCGGCAGTGGAGCAAGATGTCTGCAGCGTAGGCAGGTGCATCGGCCTGGCGAGCTGGCCGGCCCGGTGGGGTGCCATGGGCTGGGGCTGACCTCCATGCGTGAATGGCCTGCGATGGGTCGTGTCGTGGGGCTCTGGATGGACAACGCCGCGCCTGACGTGATGCAGCGACCAAGGAGGCGGTGGGCCTCGCTCCCCCCCGTGGCCCCGGTGATTTGGTGGAGCTGGCTGGCCAGCCGTCTGCTGTTTTTCATCACCCTGGTGCTCTCCGTGCGGCCTCGCACCGGGGCGGAACTGGTGAACCGCCTGGGCCAGTGGGATGGCGCCCATTACCTGAAGATCGTGGCCGAGGGCTACGGGGGCGATGAATTTGCCTTCTTCCCACTGTTTCCATACACCACCAAAGCGGTGGCCGCCCTGCTGCACGCCCCTCCCCTGCTGGTGGCGCTGCTGCTGGTGAACGGGGCTTTTCTGGCGGCTCTGGTGGTGCTGCACCGGCTGGGCGAACGCTGGCTTGGGGCTCGGGTCGCCCGCCATGTGGTGCTGCTGACCTGCCTGAATCCGATGGCGATCTTCTTTGCGATTCCCTACACCGAATCGTTGTATTTGCTGTTCACGGCCCTGACGCTCGCCGCCCTGGGACGCCCTGCAAGCTCGCCAACGACCGTAGGCCTCTGCGGGGGCCTAGCGGCGGCGACCCGACCGACCGGCGTGGTGTTGCTGGTCTCCGTGCTGGTGGGATTCGGGCGCCAACGGCGCTGGGGAGCCGCCCTGGTGGCGGGCCTATTGACCCTGGGCGGGCTGATGGTGGTGATGGCCATCGGCCTGGGGGTGCAGGGCGATGCGCTCGCCTTTCTGCATGCCCAGCGCGCCTGGGAGGTGACCCCCGGCTTCAACCTGGCGGGCCTGCCCTTCTGGGGGAAGCAATTGTCCCAAGCCTTTCTGGGCCCCCTCAACACCCGGGCCGGTGCGCTGGTGGACCCCGTCCACCCAGCCCTGATGGGGGCCCTGCTGCTGTTGGGCGCCTGGGCGTGCGGGCCGGGGCGGCGCTGGCCGACGGCCGGCTTTGGCCTGTCGGTGCTGGCATTTCTGGGCTACTGGTTGCTGGGGGGCATGCCTGCGCTGTGCCTGCTGATGAGCGTCGGCTCGGTGCCGCTGCTGGTCTGGGGTTGGGGACGGCTGCCCCTGGAGGCCTGGCTGTTCGGTGCCACCAGCGTGCTGGCCTATCTGCTCAAACAGAACACCATCAGCCTGGAACGCCACGTGTTCGCCACGGTGCCGTTGCTGTTGCTCTATGGCCTCTGGTTCAGCGCCCATCCCCGTTGGTTGGGGTTTCTGTTGGGGTTTGGCAGTCTGTTGAGCGTCATCTATGCCATCCGCTTCGCCCAAGGCCACTGGATCGGCTGACTCCGATCTCTTGAGGCCCCGATCCTGGGTCTGCATGACTGGGTCTGCATGAACAGCGCGATATCCCCTGACTGCCGTAGAACAGACGTTCAATTGAGCGCCAGGCCATGTTGGCAAACGCAACCCTGACCGATGCCAACGGCGCCTGGCTGAGCGGGAGCCTGCGCGATCGGGTCCAGGCCGCCGCCTCGGCCCGGGGCCTGGACCCGGCCACGCTTTGTGAACAGTGGGTGCTGGCCGCCGTGACCAGCTTTGAGCAACAGCATGGCCTGCATCCGGGTGATGGCAGTGGCAGCGGCCGTTGCTCCCTACGCACCGGCAGCCGCACCCTCGGCCCGGTGCCGTTGCCCGTGCAGCAATAACCTGACCCCGCTCCTGCACACGCCCAAGCGATGACCAAAGGCGGCTGGCAGGAATTCAGCTCGGCCGAGAGCCCCAAGCGGCCGGAGGGGCCTGGATCCGCACCGTCGCCCAAGGCCCAGCAGCGGGTGCGGGTGCAGCGCACCAAGGCCGGCAAAGGCGGCAAGCTGGTGACCGCCATCACCGGGATGGAGGTGCCTGAGGCGGAAGCCAGGGCCCTGCTCAAAACCCTCAAGGCCAAAGCCGGCACCGGCGGCACCCTCAAGGACGGCGTGATCGAACTGCAGGGCGACCAGGTGGCGGTGGCCCTGGCGGCCTTGGCGGAGGCCGGCTTCCGGCCCAAGCAGGCGGGGGGTTAGGGGTGAATCGAGCGCTGCTGCGATCGGCCGAGCGGGATTGGCTTACAACCCAAATCAATGGGCTGAAAGTTGCTATTTCACAGGGTTTGTTGTTTTTTTGTTGGGCGACCTAAACATAATTTAGGGCTAGGGCCAATGCCGAGGCGGGCGTTGACATGGGAGGACTCGGTGAGGGGAACGGGAACGGGTTTTTGCAGGGAGCCCACGGGGATGGCGACAGCATCGCCGGCGGTGAAAACGATGACACCGGAAAGGCAAAAAATACCAAACGCTGCCTGCAGGGAGCGGCGTTCCGAAGATTTCGGGGTGCTCACCATAAAATTAAGTTCAATGCAATACTTTTCCAAAGTATGGAGCGCGACTCCCTGGGTCAATCGTCCAAGGACAACCCGATGGGATCCCCTCATGAGTTTATTTCTCGCCCCCTAAGGGGTTGGCTCCGCCTAGGGGAGCCGGCAGACTCGAAAGCCGATGCTGGCCTCGGCGAGGCTGGCGGGAGCGTTGTTGCGATAGGCGGAGCGGCAATGGCGTGGGCTGGAATCCCAGGAACCGCCGCGCATCACCCGAAGCTGGCTGGACTGCTGGCGAAGATCGGAACCCGACCAGGGCTGGCCGTGGACAGGGGAATTGATATAGCTGGAATGCCAAGAATCAGCACACCACTCCCATACATTGCCATGCATATCATAAAGACCGAATGCATTGGCCGCAAAGCGACTCACGTCGGTTGTTATGGCTCGACTACGGCCTATCTGGCCTAGGGCGTCGGTGTCTGGAGCATCAAAATTTGCCTGCTGAGAAGTGAGCGTGGCCCCGCAGTGGAACGGTGTGGTTGTACCAGCACGGCAGGCGTATTCCCACTGGGCCTCACTGGGCAAAACGTAATGCTTACCGCTGCGACGGCTCAAGCGGAGACAAAACTCACGGGCCCCATGCCAACTCACCTGCTCCACCGGCCGATGGGGGCCTTTGAAATGGGAAGGGTCTGGATGGAGAGCGCGCTCCACCGGCTCCCATCCCGCCACCAGGCGCCACTGGACCTGGGTGACCGGGGTCTGCGACAAATAAAAGGATTCGAGGGTCACTTGATGCTGGGGTCCCTCATCCCAGCAACGCCCCGGCTCCGAAGGGGAGCCCATCTGGAATGTTCCCGCCCTGATTTTTACCATCACCAAGGCTTCGTGATATGCCAATGGCTCCCGATCGTCCGCTGTTGCCAGGGGCAGGGATTGAACATTGGTGCCGATACCATCCCAATCCATAGATTGCGACCAAATCAATACCCGTCCAAAGTACTTAGCCCGATCCCTGGGGTCAATCGTCCATGGACAACCTTTCAAGCTTAAACGCAACATTAGAAGTTATTTTCCCCGGCTCGAAGTAGGGCTTTATAGCCAAGGCTGATAGCACGCCGCAAAGCTTTCTGGCGATTGTTGACGCCCAATTTTTGCAATAGGTT
>JBEIVL010000023.1:0-29280 GCA_040373885.1 Aphanothece sp. | reverse complement strand
TCATCCTGGGGTGGAAGTCGATCGGGGTCGAGTCGTTCTCCAGTGGCCTGGCTGACCAGTTCGATCGTTTTTTCGATCATGGTAAGGTTATTGAGGCCGAGGAAGTCCATATTCAGCAGCCCCATCGCCTCCACATCTTCCATGTAGTACTGGGTGATCACCTGGCCATCGTTGTTGCGCTGCAGTGGCACCAATTCATCGAGGGGTTCGGCGGCAATCACCACACCGGCGGCATGAACGCCGAAGGTTTTGTTGGTCCCTTCGATGCGCATGGCCAGATCGACCCAGTGACGTACTTTTTCATCGTTTTCGTACTTCTGGCGAAAATCGGCATTGGGAGAATCCGGACCGATCATTTCAGCCAGCTTGGCCGGTTTGCCCCGGGCCACGGGGATCAATTTCGCCAGCCGATCAGCCTCGCCGTAGGGGATGTCGAGAACGCGGGCGACATCCTTGAGCACCGCCTTGGAGGTCATGCGGTTGAAGGTGATGATCTGGGCGACCTTGTCTTCGCCGTAGCGCTCGGTCACATAGTCGATGACTTCGCCACGGCGCGCGATGCAGAAGTCGGTGTCAATATCCGGCATTGACTTGCGTTCCGGGTTGAGAAACCGCTCAAACAGCAATCCGTGTCGCACTGGATCGATGGCCGTGATTCCCAAGGCCCAGGCCACCACCGATCCCGCCGCCGACCCCCGGCCAGGACCCACCGGAATGCCCTGCTCGCGGGCAAAGCGGATGTAGTCCCACACCACCAGAAAGTAGGTGGGGAACCCCATCTGCTCCATCACCTCAAGTTCAAAGATCAGCCGTTCGCCGTATTCCGGAGCGATCGTCGTCTCGGCATCCAGCCCCAAGCGCTGCCGCAATCCCTCCTCGGCCACCTGGCTCAGATAGGAGACCGCCGTATGGCCTTCGGGTATCGGGAAGTTGGGCATCTGATAGCGGCCGAGGATGTCGTATTCCTCCACCTTTTCGGCAACCCGGACCGTGTTGGCGATGGCCGCTTTGATCACCTCGGCATCGAGGTGATCGCCGAAGAGCTTGGCCATCTCCGCTTCGCTCTTGATGTATTCGGTGCCTGTGTAGCGCAGTCGTTTTTCATCACTGATCAGCTTGCCGGTGAGGACGCACAGCAGGGCGTCATGGGCCTCCACATCACCGGCGCTGAGGTAATGGGCATCGTTGGTGGCGATCAGATCAATGCCCAGCTCGGCGCCGATGCGAGCCATTTCGACATTGACGAGCCGATCTTCGAGGCCGCCGTGATCCTGGATTTCCAGGTAAAAGTCGTCGCCAAAAACATCTTGATACCAACCAGCCACCTCTCGCGCCACATCGGGCCGTCCCTTCAAGATGGCCTGGGGAATTTCACCCCCGAGGCAGGCGGTGCTGACAATCAACCCCTCGCTGTATTGCTTCAGCAGCGTCTTGTCGATGCAGGCCCGTGAGAAAATGCCTCGGCCGCGCATGCCCTGCAGGTGGCTGATGCTGGTGAGCTTGACGAGATTGCGATAGCCGGTGGCGTTCTTGGCCAGGACCACCAGGTGATGGCGCCGTTCTTTTTTCGGTTGCGGATCGGCGATCGAGCCATTGATCACGTACATCTCGTTGCCGATGATCGGCTTGATGCCCGCCTTGGTGCAAAGTTTCAGCAACTCGATCGCGCCGTACATCACGCCGTGGTCGGTCAGGGCCAAGGCCGGCATGCCCAGTTCGACCGCCCTCTCCACCATCGCCGGCAGCTGGGAAGCGCCGTCCAGCAGGCTGTAGTCGCTGTGGTTGTGGAGGGGGACGAAGGCCAAGGGGTGGGGGGTGGAAGCTTCAAGACACACTAGATCTGGTGTCTTCAGACGGGCGCCATGGGGGTGGTCTGTTCATGGACCATCGGTTCGGGTTTGCGGCGCCCTGGCGCACCACCAGGCTGTTGAGGTTGGGGTAGCTGGCCCTGTTGATGCTCCAGCGGTAGCCCATCATCAAGCCGCCCAGGACCAATGCACCAGGCGGACGGGGGACTTAGCGGCGGCATCGGTCGCGGCAAGCATGACGACGCGAATTCCCAGGAGGGATGAGTTTGAGCCCTTTGCGGCGGCAGAAGGGTTCAACCGATGGCATCCCCCACCAGGGCCGCATTGGGTTGACGGTTGCGCACCTGGGCCGCTGCTTCGTAGTGATGGGCCAGGCGCAATAGCGTCGCTTCCTGCAGGACACCCCCGATCAACTGCAGCCCGATCGGCAGCCCCTGGCTGTCAAAGCCGCAGGGCACGCTGATCGCCGGCAGTCCGGCCATGTTGGCCGGGATGGTGAGCAGATCGGCTAGGTACATGGCCAGCGGATCATCCTTGTGGGCACCGAAGCCGAAGGCGGTGGTGGGGGCCGTAGGGGTCAGCAGCAGGTCCACCTGCTCGAAGGCTCGATCGAAGTCGCGGCGGATCAGGGTGCGGACCTGCTGGGCCTTGTGGTAGTAGGCATCGACATAGCCTGCCGAGAGGGCGTAGGTGCCGATCAAGATGCGCCGTTGCACTTCATCGCCAAACCCCTCGGCTCGGCTCCGCGCCGTCATGGCGGCCAGGCTTCCGCCGGCGACCTCCGCCTGGCTGCGGTGGCCGTATTTCACCCCGTCATAGCGAGCCAGGTTGGCGGAAGCCTCCGAAGGGGCGATCACGTAGTAGGTGGCGATGCCGTCGTTGAAGCGGGGACAGCTCAGATCCACCAACTCGCAGCCCAGGTCCTCCAGCACTTTGGCGGCCTCCAGCACGCTCGCTTTCACTTCGGGAGCCAGTCCTTCGGCGTCGAGGCACTCGCGGATCATCCCGACCCGCAGACCCTTGATGGGTTGCTTCAGGGAGGCCAGATAATCCGGCACCGGGTTGGTCAGGCAGGTGGCATCCCTGGGATCGGCACCGGCAATCACCTGCAGAATCTCGCTGCTGTCAGCGACGCTGTGGCTGAAGGGTCCCACCTGGTCCAGGGAGCTGGCGAAGGCCACCAAGCCCCAGCGGCTGACTCGGCCGTAGGTGGGTTTGAGTCCGACGACGCCGCAGAAAGCGGCCGGTTGGCGAATCGAGCCGCCGGTGTCGGAACCCAGGGCCGCCACGCATTCGCCGGCGGCGACCGCGGCGGCGCTGCCACCGGAACTGCCCCCAGGCACCTTGTCGGGGTTCCAGGGGTTGCGACTCGGGCCGAAGGCGGAGGTCTCGGTGGAGCTGCCCATGGCGAACTCGTCGAGGTTGGTCTTGCCGATCAGCACCCCGCCGGCGCGCCAGAGGCGCTCGGTGACCGTGGATTCGTAGGGGGGCACAAAATTCTCCAGCATTCGGCTGGAGCAGCTGGTGCGAATGCCGCGGGTGCAGAGGTTGTCCTTGATGGCCATGGGAATACCGGCCAAGGGCGGCAACTCTTCACCGGCAGCCCGGGCGCTGTCGATGCGATCGGCGTCCGCCAGGGCCCGTTCGCGGGTGACTTCGAGAAAGGCATGCACCTGCCCTTCGACCGATTCAATGCGGGCCAGACAGTGTTCGGTGAGCTCGCGGGCCGAGACCTCCCCCTGCCGCAACCGTTGACGCCACTCGGCGATGCCCATCGACCCATTGCCTGATGCCGCTGGACGCTATCAGCCGGACCTGCTTCAGCTCAGGCTCAGATCTGGTGGTGGGCCTTCGCTGTAGATGGTGAGGGGCTCGCGGCGGCAGGTACGCAGCACTCGGAAGTCGAGGTCGGCCGGCCCTTCAGCCTGGACATCGCGCAGAAAGTCGGGTAGGGCGAATTCCAGACTGCGGCGCCGACCGAAGGGTCCGACCCAGTACTCCGCATCCGGCGAACGTGTCTCCACCCTGGCCCACCAGGCCAGACCCAAGTCATTGAGAAGCCTTCGCGCGGTCCAGTGGAAGGGGTTCATGGGGGCAAGGGCAGCGGGAAGACCATGACGTTCAAAGGCTTGCCGGCTCCAGCCCAGGGGCTGGAGCCGGCCTGTGGCATCAGAGGAGAATGTCGTTGTCGAAGGATGAAGGGGAGGACGAAGGGGAGATCAGGGCATGCCATGGCTGCTTGTCTGCGACACCCTCCTCAAGCGCCTGATCCCGGGTGGGGGCTGGCTCTGAAGGGGTTGGCTCCACGCTGGCCTGAGTGGTTACGGCTGGGCTGTTGGGATCGCCGTCGCCAGGGGGGACCTGCTCCCCGTGGCCGATCGTGGCGTGCCAGGTTCCCCCCAGCGGTTCAGGTGGGGGATTGCCATCGTCCTGGGCCTCGGGTTCTGGGGCACTGAAGGCGCTTTCCTCTGCGGCACTTTCGACGCTGCCCATGGTCTGGGGGAGGGTGGCGAAGCGTTGGGGCGCAGTGGTGACCGATGGGTCTGTCGCCATTTCGATTGCTTCGTTGCTCACTTCTGGCGGCGGAACGGGGTCGCTGATCTTCAGATCGCTGGCCTGGTCGTCCTGCGGCTCGCTGGAAGGGGCGTTTTCCGTGACTTGCAGGGGGGCGCTGGCCATGGCGGGTCGCACCAGGCGCGGGGCCGGGGCATGGCCTTGCAGCCCAGCCATCCAACCGCGCCTGGCGATCTCGTAGAGCAACAGCGCGGTGGCCACGGAGGCGTTCAGGCTCGGGGTGGCGCCCCGCAGGGGGATGCGCACCAGTTGGTCGCAGTTGCGGCGCGTCAACAGCGACAGGCCCTCCCCTTCCGATCCGGTGACGACCACCAGGGGACCGTCGAGGTCGGCCTCCTCCAGGGTGACGTTGCCCTCTTCGGCCAGGCCGATGACGCGATAGCCCTCCTGCTTGAGGGCTTCAAGGGAGCGATTCAGGTTGACAACCCGGGCCACGGGCAGGTGCTCGAGGGCGCCGGCTGCCACTTTGGCCACCGAGCCGGTGAGTCCGGCGTTGCGCCGTTGGGGCAGCACCATGCCATGGGCCCCGAGGGCCTCGGCGCTGCGCAGGATGGCCCCAAGGTTGTGGGGATCGGTGAGGCCATCGACGGCCATCAGCAGGGGTGCTTCGCCCAGGGCGGCGCATCCCTCGATCAGGCTGGTGAGGTCAAGGGTTTCGGCGGCGGCGGGTTGGAGCACGATGCCCTGGTGCACGGCGCCGCCACTGATCTGACCCAGGCGTGCCCAGGTGACTTCCTCAACCAGGACGCCGGAGGCCTTGGCGTCCCGCAGCAGTTGCAGGAAGCGGGGGCTGAAACGCATCTCCGGAGTGCACCAGACGCGATGGACGGGGCGACCGCTTTCGAGCACAGCGAGGCTGGAATGGCGTCCCCAGACCAGATCGGAGGGGGCGTCGGCCGAGTAGCTGTCCTGCTCGTCTGCGGCTTCGTTCGCCATTGGCGCGAGGCCTCTGGGGGCAAGTGAACGGGCTGGAGGGGGCGCACCAAAGGGTGCCCGGGCTCCGGGCCTGGGGCGGCGATCGCCATCGCGAAAACGCGCCGAGCCTCCCGCCGCCAGACGGGGCCGGTCAAAGGAAGGACGGTCACGGGGGCCTTCGCCGCCATCGCGGCTGAAGGGGCGGCTGTCCCGTCCTGGTCGGCCTTCGGGACGGTCGATGTTGCTGCGCCTGAGGCCGGGGCGCCGCTCACCTGCAAAGCGACTGAAGCGTTCTGCACCGGGGCGATCACCACCGGGGCGGTCAGCGCCGAAGCGGTCAGCACCGGCCCGATCACCGCCGGGTCGATCAGAGCTGGGGCGATTGAAGCGGGGACGATCGGCGCCTGGTCTTTCGCCCCAGGATCGATCGCCGCGGGGGCGATCAACGTTGGGCCGCTCGGCGCCGCTGCGTTCAGGGCCGGAGCGGCTGGGGCCGGAGCGATCCAAGCCGGGGCGTCGGCCTTCGAAGGATCGTCCTTGATTGAATTTGCCCTGGTACGGCTTGCCCTCATACGATTTGCCTTGATAGGTCTTGTTCTCGTAGGGCTTGCCTTCAAAAGACTTGCCTTCATAGGGTTTGCCCTCATAGGGCTTGCCCTCGCTGGCACGACGATCGAAGGGCGGGCGATCTCTGGATCCCTCAGGGCGACGGGCCGCCCCCCAACGGGGCGGCGGGCCTGAGGAGGATGAGGCGAAACGGCGGCCTCCTCCCTCGGGCCGGCCGCCGGAGCGCCGTTGGAAACGGTTGTCGGAGCGGCGATCTGGAGGCTGGCTCATGGAGAGGGAGGCGGAGGGGAAGGGTCGGTCTTGTCGAGGTGATCCAGCAACTCGGCCAGCCGCTGGGGATTCCGAAGAAAGAGCCATCCCAACATCGTCTCAAATCCCGTGGCCTGTCCGTAGGTACCGGCCGAACCCCCACGGCTGGAACCACGGGCGCGATTGCGTCCTCGTCGGGCCAGATCCCTTTCGATGTCGTTCAGCAGTGGATCAAGTCGCTGGAGGGCCTCAGCCTGGGCTTCGGCCGTCACCCTGGCCACCACAGCCCGGTGGAGATCATCACCGCGTCCGGCGCTTTGGCAGTGGCGCAACCGCTGATGCAATTCCCACACAGCATCTCCCAACCAGGCCAGCTGGAGAGGGCCCAGGTTGGCCTCCGCCGTCGACGGGGGCAGATGGCTTAGCCAGGGGCGAATGGGTTCTCCGCCCGGATCAGGCGGGACCGAGCTGGGCAAGGGCGGCTTCGAGGGAGGGCTGCAGATTCAGGAACGCTTCGAGACGGACGAGCTTGACGGTCTGAACCACCCTGGCATTGCCGATCAGGGCGAATTTCTTGTGATTTTCTTTGCAGTCTTTAGCAAGTTGCACCAACGCGCCCAGGCCGGAGGAGTCGATGAAATCGATGCGGCTCAGGTCGATGATCAGGGGAAGGGCGACGCCTTGGCTCTGTTCGGCGATGTAGTCGCAGAACTGTTTGTCCGAATAGGCATCCAGCTGACCCGTGAAGCCACAGACAATGGCCTGGTCAGTCTTCTCGCAGCCCCCCCTCAGGGACACGGTCAAACGCTGCAGTTCAGTGATTGGTCCAGCTCCCCGGGCGGTAACGGCGGAAGTGTAGACATGCTCTGTCGGGCACGCAGAAAGATTTTGGGTTTGTATCCGCTGCTGAAATGACAAGTCCTGGGCATCAAGGTTCAGCGGCGCGCGGCCATCAGCGACACGAAACGGGCGAAATGGTGATCGGAGTCGTGGGGGCCTGGGCTGGCTTCAGGGTGATATTGCACACCGAAGGCCGGTTGATCGACCAGGCTGAGGGCGGCCACCGTGCGGTCGTTGAGGTTGAGGTGGGTGATCCGTACCCTTTCGGCCGGCAGCGAGTCGGCCGAAAGGGCAAAGCCGTGATTTTGGCTGGTGATCTCCACCTGCCCTGTCCTGCCGCAGGGATGGTTGAGACCCCGATGGCCGTACTCCAGTTTGAAGGTTTGGCCACCGAGGGCCAGCCCCAGGATCTGGTGGCCCAGGCAGATGCCGAACAAGGGGAGATCCGGTTGGTTGAGCAGCAGGCGGGCCAAGGCGATGCCCTCGCTCACCGCTGCCGGATCACCGGGTCCGTTGGAGAGAAAGACCCCTTCGGGCTTGTGGTGGAGCACCTCCTCCAGGCTGGCGTGGGCCGGCACCACCGTGACCTCACAGCCATGGGCCACCAGACGCTCAAGAATCGCCCGTTTGATGCCGAAATCGACCGCCACAACGCGGTAGGGCCTTTCCGGCTGGGCCTGGAGCCGCTGGTCGAAACCCGCCTCACAAAGCTTTGACCAGCCGTAAGACTCCTGGGTGGTGACGGTGGCGGCCAGGTTCAGGCCATCCATCGACGGGGCCGAACGCACCCTCTCCAGGAGATCGGCGGGACTGTGCCCCTCGCTGCTGATGGCGCCGTTGATGGAGCCGCCTTCTCGCAAATGGCGCACCAGAGCCCGGGTGTCCACGTCTCGGATGCCCACCACACCATGGCGCCGCAACCATCGTTCCAGGTCCTCCTCGGCCCGCCAGTTGCTGGCCACCGGCGCAAGGCAGCGGGCGATCAGACCCCTGACATGGGGCCGATTGGCTTCCTGGTCCTGGGGGTTGACGCCGGTGTTGCCGAGTTCCGGGTAGGTGAAGGTGACCAATTGCCCCTCGTAGCTGGGGTCGGTCATGACTTCCTGATAGCCCGTCATGCCGGTATTGAAGACCACCTCACCGATGGCGGTGCCGCGGGCCCCGCAGGCCAGACCCCGAAGCACGGTGCCATCAGCAAGCACGAGCAGGGCGCCGGGGGAGCGCTCGTCGGGGCTGGCTCCGGCGGGGTTGGAGCCGGCGGCGAGGTGTGGCGCGGGCATGGTGGCGGGATCGGACACCAGGGGCGACTCAGTTGGGGCGATCATCCCGCACCCGTCGGCCCGACGCTGATCCCTGGGGCGTTCGGCGTCACAGGGGCAGCCGTTGGCGTTTGTAGGGCCGTTCGCAGTTGCAGCAGCTTGTCCCAAGGGCGGCCGCTGGCCAGGGCCTCCAGGGCCAGGGGCACCCCGGCGGCGGGGCTGGCCGCCTTGCCTGCCGCCCAGAGCACCAGGGCGGTGTTCAGGGCTACCACGTCGCGGTGTGCCTCCTGGCCTTGCCCCCGCAGCACGGCCTCCAGGAGGGCGGCATTGGCGCTCAGATCGCCGCCGACGAGAGCCTCCAGGGGGGCGGGGGCCAGCCCCAGGGAAGCTGGATCGAGCCAATCGCGCCGGATCTCCCCGGCCTCCAGCAACCTCAGCTCATTGGCTCCGGCCAGGGAGGCCTCATCGAGACCCCCCGCTCCATGAACCACCACGGCCCTCTCCAGCCCCAGCCCCCGCAGGGCGCCGGCCATCGGATCGAGCAGATCGGCGCGGGCCACGCCCAGAACCTGGGTCTGGGGCGAAAGGGGATTGACCAATGGGCCGAGCAAATTGAAGACCGTGCGGATGCCGAGACGTCGCCGCAGCGGAGCCAGCTCGACCAGGGCCGGGTGCCAGCCCGGGGCGAACAGGAATGTGATGCCATGGGCCGGCAGTGCCGCCATGACCCGATCGAGGGGGGCCGCCAGATCCAGTCCCAGGGCTTCGAGCACATCGGCCGACCCGACGCGACCGCTGGCGCTGCGGTTGCCGTGTTTGGCCACCCGAGCGCCGCAGGCGGCCGCTGTGAAAGCCACCGCCGTGGAGATGTTGAAAGTATCGGCCCCATCGCCGCCGGTGCCGCAGGTGTCCACCAGGGCCAGGTCAGGCGCCAGTGCGGGCACCGGGCTGGTATCGCGGCAAGCCTGCCGCAGCACGGTGGCCATGGCGGCCAGTTCCTCCCCTGTGGTGCCCTTGGCCCGCAGGGCCGCCAGCAGGGCGCCGGTGAGGGCCGGATCGATGGACCCTTGCAACCAACCCTGCATCAACGTCGCGGCCTGGTCGCTACTGAGGCTGTCCCCCGCCAGCAGTTGCTCAAGAAGCTGGGACCACACCTGGGGCTCTGTCATTACGGCAAGCAAAACAGTCGATTCAGAGGATCAGTGGCTTGAGCGGATCAGGCGATCAGTCGCCATCAACCGACCAGTCGGGATCAATCTCCATGGGGATCAAGCTCCATCGCGCTCGATCGCGATGCATTTGAGTCGCGATCAGGTGATCAAAAAAAAGCCCGGGTGCGGGGCACACCGGGCCGGGTGATGGGGACCTTCCCACTATCGCCCGAAGGGGCCTGTTCTGGCGAGCGCCCGGCCGACCGAGGCGGGCGTCCCGGCGGGGCTCCCCTGGGAATGACTCAGTTGCGAGAAGATGTCTCAGCCGGTTTCCTCGCTGGCCGTATCGAAACCCGAGCCCACTCCCTCGCTGACGGGGGCCAGAGCGGCGGGCCGAAATCCAGCGCTCCAGAGGGCCCGGGTGCGCTCGTGAAGCTGGGTGCGATCCAGATTCCATAGCCTGATCACCCGGGCTAGATCCTCTTGCAGATCCTGGCCACCGGGAAAGTCCTCGTAGCGCATCAGCAATCGGGCGGCTTCGATCAGATCGGCGTCAGCTGGGGTTTCAACGGCCAGCAAGCGGTCGACATGGCCACGGTCGGTGCCATGCAGGGGGTGGTTCTGCTGGTCCATCGCGGCGCGGCGGCAGGCCGGGGAGAATGTTTAGGTTAGGCGCACTTAATGGCAGGCGAGACGCCGATGAGCGCCCTGCGGCTTGATTTGATCACCCGCTACCTGGGTCCGCACCGCCGCACCGTGGCCCTTGGTGTGGTCGCCCTCGTCGTGGTCAACCTGCTCAGCACGGCGTTCCCCCTGTTGGTGCGCAGGGTGATTGAGAGTCTCAAGGATGGCTTCAGCCAGCGGGAGTTGCTCGTCGAAGCAGCCCTGATCTTGGCGCTGGCGACCGTGATGGGGTTGGTGCGGCTGGCGTCCCGCATGCTGGTGTTTGGAGTTGGCCGCCAGGTGGAGGCTGACCTGAAGCAGCGCATCTTTGACCACGTGCTGCGCCAGGAACCGGGTTTCGTTCAGGGGATGGGCAGTGGGGAGGTGATCAGCCGCGCCACCAGCGATGTTGAGAACGTTCGCCGCCTGCTGGGATTCGCATTGCTCAGTCTGGCCAACACAGCCCTGGCCTATGCCCTGACACTGCCGGCGATGTTGATGATCAACCCAGGCCTGAGCCTGGCGGCGGTGGGCCTCTATCCCCTGATGTTGATGACGGTGCGCCTGTTCGGCGGCCGCATGATGCGCCAGCAACGCCGGTTGCAGGAATCCCTGGCCAGCCTCAGCGATCTGATCCAGGAGGACATCTCCGGGATCGGGGCCATCAAGATTTACGGCCAGGAATCCACCGAGCAGAAGGCCTTTGCGACCCGCAACAGGGCCTATCGCGATGCGGCCCTGGGCCTGGCCCGTTCCCGCAGCACCCTGTTTCCGCTGTTGGAGGGCATTTCCTCGATCAGCTTGCTGCTCCTGTTGGCCCTGGGCAGCGGCCAGCTTGAGCGCGGCACTCTCACCATCGGTGATCTGGTCGCCCTGGTGCTGTACGTCGAGCGGCTGGTCTTTCCAACCGCCCTGTTGGGGTTCACCCTCAACACCTTTCAGACGGGCCAGGTCAGCCTTGAGAGGGTCGAGGCCCTGCTGAATCGCAAGCCTTTAATCACCTCCCCCGCCCATCCCCAGCGGGCCCCGGAGCCGGCCTACGGCGCCGTGCAGGCGGTGGGTCTCACCGTTCGCTACCCCGATGCCCAGCGACCCGCCCTCGACAATCTGACCTTCAAACTGGCGCCGGGGGAATTGGTGGCGGTCGTGGGTCCGGTGGGCTGCGGCAAGACCACCCTGGCCCGCGCCCTGGGGCGGCTGGTGAGCGTGCCGGAGGGTCAGTTGTTTTTGGATGGGGTCGACATCACGGCCCTTGATCTGAACGCGTTGCGCTCCCGGGTGGCCTTGGTGCCCCAGGAGGGATACCTGTTCACCTGCAGCTTGGCCGACAATCTGCGCTACGGCGATCCCGAAGCCCCCATGGGCAGGGTGGAGCAGGCGGCTCGCCAGGCGCGTCTGGAGGCTGATATCCGCGGTTTCCCCGATGGCTACGACACCTTGGTAGGAGAGCGGGGCATCACCCTCAGCGGTGGCCAGCGCCAGCGGACGGCCCTTGGACGGGCCCTGTTGGTTGATGCACCGCTGTTGGTCCTGGACGACGCCTTGGCCAGTGTGGACAACAACACTGCTGCGGCGATTCTGCGATCGGTGCGCGAGCAGAAACAGCGCACCGTGTTGATGATCAGCCACCAGCTTTCCGCCGCCGCCGCCTGTGATCGCATCCTGGTGATGGAAGAGGGGCGTCTGGTGCAGCAGGGCCACCACCTTGACCTCGTCGAGGTGCAGGGTCCTTACCGTCGTTTATGGGAAAGGGAGCAAGCCGAACGGCTGGAGCCGGTCTGAGACAGGCCAAGTCTGCTTAGGCTGGGCTTTAGCGAATCGTTTGCCGTGCTCGGACTTTTTTCCGGATCAGGCCAGGGCGCCGCCAAGGCGACCCAGGAACGCGCTCACGCGGTGCTGAGTACGCCGATTGATGCGCCGGCCGGATCGGCTCAGGGGGAGGTGCTGTTTGGCTGCGGCTGTTTCTGGGGTGCGGAAAAGGGGTTCTGGCGTCTGCCCGGTGTGGTGACCACGGCGGTCGGCTATGCCGGCGGCACCATGGCCCAGCCGACCTACCAGCAGGTTTGCAGCGGACGCAGTGGCCATGCAGAGGTGGTCCGGGTGGTGTGGAACCAGGAGCAGGTGCACTTCAGTGATCTGCTCAAGCTCTTCTGGGAATGCCACGACCCCACCCAGGGGGATCGACAGGGCAACGATCGCGGTAGCCAGTACCGCTCAACGATCTACGTCAACGATCCGCAGGCGCTGGCTCTGGCCTTGGCCAGTCGGGACCAGTACGCCCGGCAGCTGGCCGATGCAGGCTTCGGTGCGATCACGACGGAGATTCGATCCGATGTTGTTTTCCATTCGGCGGAGACTTACCACCAGCAATATCTCGCCAAGCCCGGTAGCCGGCCCTACTGTTCGGCCCAGCCCACTGGCGTTCTGTTGGCTGATTTCCCTGGCTGCGACTATCAATTGCCGCCGAAAGTCTGGCGGCATTTCGATTGGAGCATTTCCCACTGTGTGCTGCGCGGTGATAACGCCCCCATCGTCCTTAGCTGAGAGTGCGCAAGTGACTTCAGTGCTCCCTCTGCTCGCTGCCGCCCTGCCCTGGATCTCTTTGGCCTTGGTTCTGCAGACTCCGCTTCTGCAGAGCCCGCTTGCGCTGGCCATGGATTCGCCCTGGTGGGAAAACTATGACACCAAGGACAGATATCGCTGTGATCACCAAGGGGTCTTGGTTCTTGAGCGCAATGATTCCCAGGCCTCCATCTTGATGGGCGGTCAGCGCTCCATCCTGTTTCGGGATCGGCGGGTGGACAATGGGGTCCGTTACAGCGGCGAGGGAGTGATGTTGAGCCTCAAGGGCGATGAACTCCAGCTCGAGCTGAGGGAACCCATGCTCTCCCTGATCCACTGCCAACGCACTGAGGACGTATGACTCCCTTGCCTGATCGTGTGGTGATTGTGGGCCTGTTGATCACTATCGGTATCTGTTTCGCCCTGATGTTCTGGTATTCGCGCCTTCACACCCCCTTGCCACCGCCTCTGTTGTGGCGAGATGCCCCTGCCGTTCGCGGCGGTGGCGCCCTGCTTTGACGCGCTCCGAGGGCCCACAGACGGACAGCGAGCCGCGCCAGTTGCATCCATTGCCCAAAGGGCTTGTGGAGCTTTACGGCCTGTTGGCGGTGCTGTTTGTGCTTGTACCCGAATGGATGGCGGGTGGGGCGTTGTTCGGCTTCCGCGATGGGCGTCAAGGCTCCGAATTGCCGGTGCCGTCGGGGGCTTGGCGTCGTCTGCCGGAACTTCGGCTGGCGACGATGGGCTTGGCGGACCTGCGTCGCCTGGCTCGCCAGCAACGCATCGCCGGTTACGCCTGCCTCAACCGCGAACGTCTGACGGCGCGGTTGTTGATGCGGCTGCGTCAGGCTTCGCCCAAGGGCAGAGACCTGCTGTGATAAGTTCTTTTCTACCGGGGCGTAGCGCAGCTTGGTAGCGCACCACTTTGGGGTAGTGGGGGTCGTGGGTTCGAATCCCGCCGCTCCGATTCACCGGTTGACAACTTCACTTCATTGCCGCTCATTTCCCTAGAGCGGTTTTTTTGTGTCTTTAATCCCTTCATTGCGCCCGCTTGTACGTAGGGGTTGCTATGGGCAATCCTTAAATTCAATTCGTTCGGTTGATCCTGAAGTCCGTCAGCCATCCGCTTTTCTCCTGCCAGATGTTCGCTCCGTTCATCAGCACGTTGAACCAGCGCCGGTCTCTTCACCGGTCAATGCAACCGGGTCACAACGTGAAATCGCTCCAGCCATCGGTTGACGCGACGGCGCAGTTTGGGGGGAACTTCCTGCACGATCTGAAGCAGTTCCACGGCACCGAGGCGTTGCAGAAAACGGGCATCTTCCGACCAGAGCGCTTCAGCCTCCCGGATCAACCACGCCCAGGTGCGCACCGATTGCCAGCGCTTGATTGGCTGGCTGACGGGATCCCAGCCCGATGAGCTACGCGACGTCGATGTCGTTTTCATTTTGATTCCCCTGGTTCAGCTGTTCCCAGCATGTCCATCAGGAGCATCTAGGTGCCCAACATACGGAAGGGCTTTCTGAATCGGGAGAAAATCGCTGTATCACGCCGACTGCGGCCATGCCGGTATTGGTTCGGCTTCTGCAGGAAGTACCTCAAACGTCAGCAGGCGGCATTCCTCTTCCGTCAGTCTTTTGGACCAGGCCCCCTGGACGGCCTCGTTCCAACGAAAACCGGCCTCTTTGGCCAGGTGCCTCTGGTCGTAGGGGAGGCGGGCTCGATAGAGCTTTCGCGGCAACAGGGCCTGTTGCAGAAGGTTGTCCAGCTGGGTTTCCCGCTCAAAAACCTGGGCGATGTAGATGCAGTCGGTTAGGGCCCGGTGGGCGGCCCAGACGGGCACCCCGTAGGCCAGGGCCAGATCCCGCACCGATGGGGTGGCCCGCAGGTGGCGTTCCGCGGGCCAGCGGATGTCTTCCATCGAGCACAGCCAGGGCCTCGGCAGAGCGGGCAGCTCATCGCGGCCAAACCACTGGCGATCGAAGGCGGCATTGTGGGCCACCAGAACGTCGGCGGCGTCCGCCATCGCTTCCAGGCAAGCCAGGGATTGCTTCCGCGGTTGATCCAGCTGCGTCACCTCGGCGGCGATCCCGTTGACCCGTTGGGCGGGATTGCTCTGGCACGGCAGCAGAAAGGACAACTGGCTTAGCACCGCCCGGCTTGGCACGTGAAACAGCACGGCCCCCACTTCAATGCATCGCCCCTTGGCCGGCGACAGACCCGTGGTCTCCGTATCAATGATCAACAGTCGCTCTGGTGAGGACGGCAGGGCCCGGGCAGCCGGGTTGGCGAAGGTTGGCAGGCTGATCGTCTGGGCCAGCGATGGGGCAGTCTGCTCGGGCGGGGGGCCCTTGGCCTCGTGGTTGCCACCGGCCTCGGGATTGGGCTGATGGTCGGCGGCGGGTTGGGCTTGGTCGGCCTGCGGGCCAGCGGATGGGGGGCTCACTGATGGAGGAGCCACCGATCCCTGGATCCCCGACTCACAGGCCAAAGCAGCCGACGCCACCGCCGACGCCACCGCCGTCGCCGCAATAGCAGCCGACGTCTCAGCTGCCGCCATCTCTACCGCTGCAGATGACTGTCCTGAGGGGGAGAGCGCAGATGGTCGGTCCACAGTCGCTGCAGCCTCAGTCGCCGGAGCCTCTGATGTTGAAGTTTTTGATGATGACGCCATAGACGCAGGCGCCGCCACCACCGCCGAAGACTGTGCCGCTGGCGGCTGGATCGATGTCATCGGCTTCGATGTCATCTGGTTCGCAGACCTTTGCTGCGATGACGTCTGGTGCGATGACGTCTGCGTTGGTGGTGCCACCAGGCCCAGGAGATCACCCTGTTCCCAGAGGCTGGCAGGCTCAGGCATCGCCACATCAGGACCTTGCTCCATCGTCTCAGGTCACGCAAGGGCGACCGCTGGCTCCTGGGCTGTGCTGCCTAGGCTTGGGATCACTCTCCCTGCGCCCCATGGCTCCATCTCCCTCCATCGGTGATCGCGCCCCCCTGGTGGCATTGCGGGACGCCGATGGCGTGGAACGCCGCAGCGATCAGCTGGCGGGTCAGGCGCTGGTGCTGTTCTTCTATCCCAAGGACGACACCCCCGGCTGCACGATGGAAGCCTGTGCTTTCCGCGACAGCTATGACGATCTCAAGGCCCTCGGCGCTGAGGTCTGGGGGGTTAGCGGCGATGACGCGCCCAGCCACCAGCGCTTTGCCGGCAAGCATCAATTGCCGTATCCCCTGTTAGTGGACAGCGGTAATCAACTGCGGCGCGCCTTTGGTGTGCCCTCCGTCCTCGGCTTCCTGCCTGGGCGAGTCACCTATGTCATCGATGCTCAGGGCGTCATCCGCCATGTCTTCAACAACCTGTTGGATGGACCGGCCCACCGCCGCGAGGCGGTCGAGGCACTCAAGGCACTGAGGGCCCCCGGAGCCAATGGTGGCTGAACCTCTGACCTGGCGCCAGCGTGGTTCGCTGTGGTGTCTCGATCCGCCCCCCCGACTCTCTGCGGCCGGCTCGCCTCCGCCCCGGCGGTTGGAGTTCATCGGGGGCACCTATCTGGCCGCCACCCCCCACATCAGTTACCGCCGTCTGCTGGAGGCCTGCGTTCTGCTTGGTTGGGCAGTGCGTGCCTGGAGTTATGTACCTGGACTCGATCACCAGAGCCAGGCCAATGACGCTTGGCGCCTGTTTCGGGCCGATCGGCTTTCGGAGGCCCGGGCCATGGGCGAACCGGAGTTGCGAACCCGGGTGCTGCGGCTGGGCCACAGCCTGGGCTGCAAGCTGCATTTGCGGGCGCCCGATGCCGGTCGGGGGGCGCGGGGACTGGTGGCTTTGAGCTTCAACAATTTCTCGGCGTCCCGCTCGATTCCCCTGTTGAGTGAAATGGGTGAGCAGTTTGGCTTTCGCAGTGAATTCAGCCCCTCACCAGCAGAAACCCTGCGCCAGATCGCCAGCGGCTATCGCCAAAGCCGCAATCTCCTGGTGCGTTTTCGCCGCGACGAGCTGGATCAGAGCCCCCGCCTTTTCGACACCCTGCGCGGCCGCAAAGAGGATGCCAGCGAATTGCTGGAACTGCCCGGCGACCACCTCACCCCGGCCAGCGCCGGCCTACGCAAACAGCTCTTCGGTGACTGGGCCGATGATCCGGCCCGCCAACGCCAGATCGACCGATTGGCTGAGACCATCGTGCGTTGGGGTGATCACAGGGGATCTCAAGGTGATTGACGTCGCCCCTTGGGTGCCACACCCTGGAGAGGTTGCATTCAAGATTTCATGTCTGAGCTGATTGATTCCTTTACGAGCGCCTGGCAACGTAGTTTTGATTTCGAAGGACGTTCGCGTCGACCGGCGTACTGGTGGTTCACTCTGGTCAACTTTATCGTCAGTCTTGGCCTGATCTTATTGAGCGGACTCTCAAATATCTTTGGTTGGATTTACTCCATCTATGCCATCGTCGTCTTGTTACCAACCCTGTCGTTAAGCGTCCGTCGCTTGCGTGATGGCGGCAAGCACTGGGCCTGGATGTTCATCACCTTGCTGCCCGTGGTTGGCACGATCTGGTTCATCTATCTCATGTGCCAACCCACGGTGGGTGCCTTGCCCCCCGGCCTTTCCTGACGCGCCCATCGCTCCTGGCCAGGGCCGCAAGTTCAGACCCGCAAGGCATCCAGCACCGATCGATCCTCGAGGGTGCTGGTGTCACCGCTCACCTCCTGGCCGGCGGCCAGGGAGCGCAGCAGGCGCCGCATGATCTTGCCGCTGCGGGTTTTGGGCAGGGCGTCGGTGAAGCGGATCAGATCGGGACGGGCAATCGGTCCGATTTCCTGACCGACGTGGCGGCGCAATTCGGCTTCGAGTTCGGCGTCGCCGCTGCGGCCCCCCTCCAGGCTGACGAAGGCGACGATGCCCTCGCCCTTGAGGTCGTCGGGCCGGCCCACCACGGCCGCTTCCGCCACGGCGGGATGGCTCACCAGGGCGGATTCGATTTCCATGGTGCCGAGGCGATGGCCGGAGACGTTGATGACGTCATCGACCCGGCCCATCACCCAGAAGTACCCCTCCGCATCCCTGCGGGCCCCGTCACCGGCGAAGTACAGGTATTCACCATCGACCGGTGGGATGTGCTCCCAGTAGCTCTTTTTGAAGCGGTCGTGGTCACCGTGAACGGTGCGCATCATGCCTGGCCAGGGCCGTCGCACCGCCAGATAGCCCCCCTGGTCGACGCCGACGCTGCGGCCCTCCAGGTCGACCACGTCGGCGGCAATGCCGGGTAGAGGCAGGGTGCAGGAGCCTGGTTTGGTCGTCGTGGCCCCGGGGAGGGGGCTGATCATGACGCCGCCGGTCTCCGTCTGCCACCAGGTGTCGACGACGGGGCAGCGGTTACCTCCGATCACATCGCGGTACCACATCCAGGCTTCAGGGTTGATGGGTTCACCGACTGTTCCGAGCAGTCGCAAGCTCGTCATGTCGGAGCGGTCCGGCACCTCGCGGCCACTCTTCATGAAGGCCCGGATCGCCGTTGGCGCCGTGTAGAAGATGGTGCAGCGATGCTTTTCGATCACCTCCCAGAAGGCCCCCGGTTTGGAGGGTCTCGGCGCCCCCTCGTACATCACCGTGGTGGCGCCATTGGAGAGGGGGCCATAGACGATGTAGCTGTGCCCCGTGATCCAGCCCACATCGGCCGTGCACCAATGGATGTCGTCTTCGCGGATGTCGAAGATCCATTGGAAGGTGAGGTGGGCCCAGAGGTTGTAGCCCGCCGTGGTGTGGACCACCCCCTTGGGTTTGCCGGTGGAGCCTGAGGTGTAGAGCACGAACAGACGGTCCTCGCTGGCCATCGGTTCGGCCGGGCAATCCGGGCTCTGGCCCTCGACCAGGTCATGCCACCAGAGATCGCGGCCCGGTTCCATGGCGGTCGCTTCGCCGGTGCGGCGCACCACCAGGACATGCTCAACGGTTGGGCAGGCGCCGCCGGCGAGGGCCGCATCCACCGCCGGTTTGAGGGCGACGGCCTTGTCCTTGCGGAAGCCACCATCGGCGGTGATCACCGCCTTGGCGGCTCCGTCGATCAGGCGATCGCGTAGGGCTTCGGCCGAAAACCCGCCGAACACGACCGAGTGGGGGGCTCCGATGCGGGCGCAGGCCAACATGGCGATGGCCGCCTCGGGCACCATCGGCATGTAGAGGGCCACCAGATCCCCCTTGCCGATGCCAAGGCTGCGCAGGGCATTGGCGGCCTTGCCCACTTCGGCATGCAACTGGCGGTAGGTGAAGCGGCGCACATCGCCGGGCTCTCCCTCCCAGATCAGGGCCAACTTGTCGGCCCGAGGACCCTCCAGATGCCGATCGAGGCAGTTGTACGAGAGATTCGTGGTGCCCCCCTCAAACCAGCGGGCCATGGGGGGATCGCTCCAGTCCAGCACCTTGTCGAAGGGGGTGAACCAGTGCAGCTCCTGGCGCGCCCGGTTTCCCCAGAAGGCCTCAGGGTCCGCCTCCGCTTCCGCCACCAAGGCCTCATAGGCCTCCATTGAACCGATGCGGGCCCGGGAGGCCAGTGCGGCGGGGGGATCGAAACGGCGCTCTTCGTGCAAGACCGATTCGATGGAGGCTGACTCGGCGGCTGGGGCTGCGGGGGAGTCAGGTGTGGGGAGGGCCTCAGCCATGGATCGCATTGCGCTGTGAAGCAGTCAAGCGCAGGGGCTGTCTCAGTGAAACGATGGGGTGGTCCCTGCTCTTGAATCCATGCCCGCCTGGCTGGTGCTTGCTGCCTGGATGGGGCTGGTGATCGTCGTTCTCACCCCCAGTCGCCGCGAATTTCGCTGGTTTCTGCAGTTGCGCCGCCCTCGCTGGCTCACATTTGAGCGCTGGATCCCGGCGATCTGGCTGGTCATCTACATCTGCTTCTATTTTTCGGCGCTTAAGGCTTGGGCAGCCAGCGGCAACGGCTTGCTCCTTGGCGCCTATCTGGTGTTGCTGGTCTTGGTGCAGAGCTACACCTGGCTGATCTGTCGCACCCGTCGCCTTCGCAATGGCACCGTTGTCGGTCTGGCCGGGTGGCTGTGGGGAGTGCTTCTGGCCGGGGCCGTGCTGCCCCTGAGCAGGCCGGCGGCCCTGTTACTGGTGCCCTATCTCCTCTGGAGTCCGGTGGGCAGCTTCGTGACCTACCGCATGGAGCGTCTCAACGATTGAAGCCGGCGCCCGACCTTGAAAAACGCAGACCCTGGACGGGGCCGACCACAGGGGTAGATCCACTCTTGGCAATCGGCCGCAGCGCGGCTAATGATGAAGAAGATGTGAGAAGGGCCATGGAGGAGGACGCACCCGTAACCCCGCTGGCCGCGCCCAGCTTGGATGCTCAGGGTGTGCTTTCGTATTCGGGAACGGATGGGCGACGCTATGTGGTGGGCCTCCCCCCCGAGATCGACGAGGCCCGCATGGAGCAGGTGATGACGACCCTGCGGGGCTGCGGTGATCTGTTCGTTCAGATTGAGGCGCTTTGCCACCGCTGGATCCAACAGGTGAGCGGGCCGGACCTTAACCACCACGACGCCATGGTGTTGTTGCTCACCACCTTGGAAACCGCCCTGGAAGATCGCTATCCAGAGGCCCCATAGGACGCTCCCGTCTTCAACGATCAAACGCCGACAGGCTGGAACCATGAATCGACCTGCCGCCTGCCTGTTTGATCTCGACGGCCTCCTGCTCGATACCGAGCCGCACCACGCCAGTGCCTGGCGCCAGGCGGCGGCGCATTTTGGTCTGCAGCTCCCCCCCGCGCGGCTATTGAGCATGCGGGGCCGCCGGCGCAACGACAACGTCGAGCTGGTGCGCGCCTGGATCGCTGAGGCCGGCCAGGAGGTGCCGAGTGCCGCCCAACTGCTGGCGGTGCAGCAACCGATCGCCCGGAAGCTGCTGCGGGGGGCGGCGCCCATGCCTGGGGCCCAACATCTGCTGGAGCGGCTCAGGGATCTGCAGGTGGAGATGGCCCTGGTCACCAGCAGCGGCCGGGAGGCGGTTGAGCGCAAGTGTGCCCCCCACCCCTGGCTGGGGATGATCAATGAGCGGGTGTTGGGGGATGATCCTGAGCTGCGGGCGGGTAAGCCGGCTCCAGATCCTTTTCTGCTGGCGGCCCAGCGTTTGGGAGTGGCCCCTCACACCTGCTGGGCGTTTGAGGATTCCCTGGCCGGGGCCCAGTCGGCTCGGGCCGCTGGGTGCGTGGTGCATGTGGTGCCGGGTACCGAGCTGCCGGAAGCCGCTCTCAAGGCCTTGAAGGGCAGCGCCGATCACCTGTTGGTCAGTCTGGAGGAGGTGCTTCTCAGCTGAACAGAGCTGCTGTTCAGGCATGTTCTTAAGACACTGAAGGAGGGCCTGGACAAGCCAGAAGTCCTGCCATCGCCATCAAGATTTTCCATTGCCATCAAGGTAAGGAATGGAATCTCTATCATCTACCTGGTCGTGCAGACCTTGATCCAGAGCGCCCTTGGATCAAGTGATTTGATCGACAGGAATCGCGCGTGTCAATACAAACGGCTCAAGACGAAATCAGGCAGGGCCCGCAGTGCCCCACGGCACTCCGACGGGGGCAACCAATCGATGGCGGTGTGGGCCTGGCTGGCGAAACTTTCGGCCAATTGGCGCGAGCGGGGGATGGCCTCGCAGTCGCGCACCAAGGCGAGGGCCTGCTCGAGGTCCCCTGGTTCGCAGAACTCCCGTTCGATCAGGCCGGTCAGGGCAGGTCGCTCCTCGAGGGCATAGAGCACGGGGGCGGTCAGATAACCAGCGGCCAGATCGCTCGCGGCCGGTTTGCCGAGCTCCTGGTCGCTGCCGGTGAAATCGAGGATGTCATCCACGACCTGGAACGCCAGGCCCAGTTGTCGGCCAAATTGATAGAGGCTGTCCAGGCGCTCAGGTTCAAGGCCGGAGAGCACGCCGCAGGCCCGGGCGCTGTTGGCCATCAGGGATGCGGTCTTGCAATAGCTTTTATCGAGATAGGTTTCCAGGCTCTGGCCAGTGTCATAGCGGAACAGTCCCTGGCGCACTTCGCCCTCGGCCAGGTCCATGATGACGCGCGACAGCAATTTGACCACCTCGAGATCGTCGAGGTTGGCCAAGTGCCAACTGGCCTGGGCAAAGAGAAAATCACCAGCCAGGACGGCCACGCGATGATTGAAACGGCTGTGAACCGTGGCCACACCCCGTCGGGTGGCGGCCTCATCCACCACATCGTCGTGGACCAGCGAGGCCGTGTGGATCATTTCGGTGATCTCGGCCAGTCGGCGATGCCTTGGAGTCAGAGCCCCATCAGGGGCGATGGCCTTGGAGAGAAGCAAAACGATGCCGGGGCGAAGACGTTTGCCACCAGCAGCAAAGAGATGTTCGGCCGCCGCCTGCAGGATTGGATGGCCGGCGCCAATGAGACTACGCAGCTCGGCCAGAAGCGTGTCCAGGTCGGACTCAACCGGCTGTAGCAGCTCTGCAACCGTGGTCACGACTCCTCCCAGACCCGCAGATCCTAGAAGCCCCGCACTGGGGACTGGAGGCTGACGCTGCGCACCAAGGGCTCAGATCCCAGCCAGTCGGTTGCGGCGGCGGCAAAATCCTGGGCTGAGCCCGTCACGCAAAATCGGGTTCGCTCCATCGGTGGGGGGAGGGGCACCCCTTGGCTCTCCTGTTCGGAGGGATCCCCCAGGCTGGTGAGCAGCGGGCCGAGCCGGCGGGCGACGGCGGCGGCGGGATCCAGCAGCCGAACCCCCACCGGCACCAGTTGCTTGAGCATCGGGCGCAACATCGGGTAGTGGGTGCAGCCCAGCACGATCGCGTCCACCCGGGCGTCCAGCAGCGGTTGAATGTGGGCTTGGGCCGCCGCCCTCAGCTCTGGTGCGTCGAGCAGGCCGGCTTCGATGTGGGGCACGAAGGTGGGGCAGCCGATTTCGATCACCTCAGTCCCGGGCCTTGCGGCCTGGATGGCCCGCCGATAGGCGCCACTGGCGACCGTGGCGGGAGTCGCCAGGATGCCGACGCGGTCGGTGCGGATTTCGGCGGCCATGCTGTCGATCAGGCCCAGAACCGGCACGCCGGCTTCGGCCACCGCCACATCGAAGGCCACGGCATTGGAGGTGTTGCAGGCCATGACCAACACCCCAACCCCCTGGTGGCGTAGCCAATGGGCCACTTCCGCCGCGATCGCCCGAAGATCGGCACTGGAGCGCTGGCCATAGGGCACCCGGGCCGTGTCGCCTAGATAGAGGCAGCGGCTGTGGGGGTAAAGGGAGTGGACCTGGCGCAGGACGGTCAGACCACCAAGACCGCTGTCGAACAGTCCGATGAGGAGGCTCAAGAGGGGTGCTTCAGGAAGGACAGGATGCCGGCGGCGAGGGCCTGCGCCAGCTGGCGACGGTAAGTCCGACTGGCCAACCGTGGCGCGTCGACATCACCGGTGACGAAGCCCATTTCAGTGAGAACTGAGGGCATCACCGTGCGGCGAATCACGAAAAAGCGCCCCGGCCTTGCGCCCCGGTCGGTGGTGCCGGGCGAGATCGCCATCAGACGTTGCTGCAGCGCATCGGCCAGGCCGTAGGAGAGGCCTCCCTCGTAATAGAACGTCTCGATTCCGTTCACATCCGGTCGGTCCATGTTGAGGGCGTTGGCGTGCAGGCTGACGAACAGGTCCGCCTGGCTGCTGTTGGCCAGATCCACCCGGGGGGGCAGATCCACGTCCACCTCCGAGGTGCGGGTCAGCAGCACCTGCACCCCACGCGATTGCAACAGCCGGGCGGTTTGCAGCGCCACATCCAGCACCACATCGGTTTCCCGCAGGCCCTCGATGCCGATGGCCCCAGGGTCTGGACCACCATGGCCGGGGTCAATCACCACCAGGTAGCGACCCCGGGGCAGACGGGGCAGGGACCCTCGACCTGGGTTGATGGGGGTTCGGTTGAACAGTCCGCCGAGGCGTGGGGGGCGGACGGTGCGGCTCGCCTGGACGGAACTGGTCGGAGCCGGGCTTTCCATCCGGCCTTCCCCCAGGTTGGGCAGGCTTCGGGGCGGAAAGCGACCCAGATCCATGCGCCATTGGTCCCTGCTGGTGCCCACCAAGCGCAGTTGGCGTGGATCCAGCCGCAGTCCCGCCCTGAATTCGAGCACCAGACGGGTGGTGGTTTCATCGGGTTGGCCCACCCGTACTTCCTGCAACAGGCCGGCGCCCATCAGGGAGCGCCGTCGCAGGGGTGCACCGGGCAGGTCAAACCAGATCCGGGGTCCCGTTCTCTGGTTGCCTTCCTCGTAGTAGGCCCGCACCGGGGTGCCTGGGGCGGTGCGCAGTTCGATTCCTCGATCCGGACTGACGCGCCATGCCGACAGGGTGCTTCCTGCCTGGACAGGCGCACCAGTCAGCAGGGCGCCGAGCAGACCGAGGGCGCCCCAAAGAGCCTGGAGGCGCCCTCGATGGCAGCGACGCGGGGGCGGCTTGGGACGGCGGTTGTCCGTCTTGATCGCTGGCCCGGCCCCCATCTGGCGCTCAGAACAGGGTGGGATGACGATGGCGCAGGCTGGGCATCTGTTGGCGCACCCGTTCGCCGTGGCCCGCGTCAATGGAGGCAATGGCAAGGCCCGGCTCCATGCCGGCATCGGCCAGCACTGTCCCCCAGGGGTCGATCACCAGGGCATGGCCGTGGGTTTGGCGACGGCCGTAGTGCAGGCCGGTCTGGGCCGGGGCCACCACGTAGGCGGTGTTCTCGATCGCCCGAGCTTGGAGAAGCACCTGCCAATGGTCCTTGCCGGTGTAGGCCGTGAAGGCCGCAGGCACCATCAGGAGCTGGGCACCCTCGGCGGCCAGATGGCGATAGAGCTCTGGAAAACGAACGTCGTAACAGATGGAGAGCCCGATGCGGCAGAGACCTGGCACATCCACCACCGGCGGCAACTCCTGGCCGGGCCGCACCGTCGCCGATTCCCTGTAGGTGGTGCCATCGGGGATGTCGACGTCAAAAAGGTGGATCTTGTCGTAGCGGGCTAGCAGTTGGCCTTCGGTGCCCACCAGTTCCGAGCGATTGAAGGTGGCGCCTTCGCCGGCAGGCACGGGAAAGCCCCCCCCCAGCAGGGTCACCTGGTAACGCCGCGCCATCGTCACCAGGAAGCGACTGCAGCGTTCCGCCAGGGCCGGGGCCAGATCAAGGCGCGTCTGATCGGCGCCCATGAAGGCAAAGTTTTCCGGCAGTCCCACCAGTTCGGCGCCGCGGCGGGCGGCCAGCTCGATCTGTTCTTCCGCTGCGGCCAGATTGGCATCGGGATCGGGGGTGCTGGTGAGCTGGAGGGCCGCCGCCAGAAAACTGCTCAACGTCTCTCATTTGCATGCGACCGGCCGACTTTAGGGGTCGCCCCAGGCCCTGGCCAGGCCATGACCGGACTCTTCGCGCCTCGGTGATTCAGCGGTTCAGCCGGCCCGCAGCACTCCTGGTTCGGCTTGGGTCGGCACGATGGCGAGGCTGTCGACGGCCGCGCAGCAGACGAAATCGGCATCGTGATTGCCCAGGCCCATCAGCCGCTGGCCGTGGCTGGCGGTTCTAAGGCAGGCCTCGGGGTCGTGG
Organism: Aphanothece sp.; assembly: GCA_040373885.1. Taxonomy (GTDB): domain Bacteria; phylum Cyanobacteriota; class Cyanobacteriia; order PCC-6307; family Cyanobiaceae; genus Cyanobium. The sequence goes on along the minus strand of JBEIVL010000023.1, from coordinate 4,110 downwards.
GACCACTGCTGCCAGAGGGCCAGGGCCGCCACCATCTCATCGTTGCCCCATTGAAGCTCCAACTGGGTTTGGCGTGATTGTTCGAGGAGGGAGGCGGCCACGGCTCCCGCTGCCAGGCTGTCCTCAAGGGAATACTCCCCCTCCCAGCCACTACCGACGATCCAGACCCTCTGGCAATTCTTGTCCATCAGGCGCCTGGCGACGGCCCCCCGGTTGGGCAGGCAGGCGGTGATGAGCAGGGGCACGGCGCCCACGGCGGCCAGCGAACGGGTGCCGTTGGTGGTGCTCATAAAAATGCGTTTGCCCGTCACCAGCTCGGGAGTGACCGCCAGGGGTGAGTTGCCCAGGTCGTAACCGCTGACCCGCTGGCCGCCCCGCTCTCCCGCCCGCAGGCGTTTTTCGGCGGGCCAGGCGGCGGCAGCCGCCTCAAGCGCCTCAAGGTTGGCGAACGCCTCAATGGCTTCGGCTCCGTTCTGCAGGGACCAGGCGATGGTGGTGGTGGCTCGCAGCACATCAATCACCACGGCGGCATCGGGTCCCCCGGCGCCCGGATCGGTGACCGGGGGGACCGTTTCAGAGGTATGGAAATAGCTGATCTGCATGGCGAACCGGCTCGGCGTCCAGGGTTGGCCAGGCCAGTGTGTCAGCCCTGGTCCGAGACGGTCACAGGCAGCGGATGTCCTGGATGGTCACGGCTCGCCAGGGGGCGGCAGCGGGGATCAACTTGGCGCTGATGTGAGCCTGTGCGAGCTCCACAAGGCTGGAGTTGCCGGCGCGATCGGCCAGGGTGTCGATCGTGCTCTTGCGGAGGGTTTCACGGACCAGGGTTTCGTTGGCTTGGCCGGGCGGCAGGTTCCAACGCAGGGTGAGGTTTTGCTCCTGACCCGCTGGCACCGTTTCAATCCTGGCCTTGGCCAGCACGGTTTGGCCTGTGGAGGGATTCACCAGAGATGCGGCGACGGAGAGAACGTCGCAATCCTCACGGCTGAGGACTTTGATCGGAAGGCATGTCTGATTGGATCCGCAAGAGAAGCGATCCCAGAAGAATGAATTGATTTGAGGTTTCCAGGCGCTGGATTGTTTCCAGGCCCGATAGTCGGCCTGGTACCAGCTTGGCTGGGGTCTGTTGACGGCAGTGATCGCCGCGTCGGCTGCCGATTCCTGGCTCCATTGGGGCAGGGGTACAAATGCCATCAGTCCAAGGCCGATGAGGGCGGCCAGCTGGATGGGCGGCCATGGGCTTGTGGATCGGTCTTGGCGTTGGTCCGCTCTGGGATTTGATTGATTAAGCGCAAAAACCATTGCCAAACGCCTCTTTCACAATTTCTTTAGATTGTACCCAATGTTGCCAGATGCCAGGCCCGAAAAAGACAGTGACAAGCCCACGAGCGTGGGGCCAAAAAATGATGTAGCAAGGACAACATCACCCGTTTCATTTTCATGTTGTCCGAAAATCTGTATCAATCACTTCTTTTCTCTTGCCCTTGCTCTTTCCTCTGATTTCGACTCGCACCGGCCCCAGGGGCGGGTGCGATGCGCCACAGTGGCCACGCAGCGAGGGATTTCAGCGTGTCTGGCGTGATGGCGCAACAGGGACGCGACCTGAGGGGTTTCCTGCGGGTGCTTGAGCAACGCGGCCAGCTGCGAAGAGTTAAGGCGCCCGTTGATCCAGATCTTGAACTGGCTGCAATCGCCGATCGCGTTCTGGCCCTCGGTGGGCCGGCCCTGTTGTTTGAGAACGTCCGCGGCTCGACCATGCCGGTGGCCGTCAACCTGCTCGGCACCGTCGAACGGGTGCTCTGGTCGATGGGCATGGAGCAACCGGAGCAATTGGAGGCCCTGGGGGAGCGGTTGGCCCTGTTGCAGCAGCCCCGCCCCCCCAAGGGCCTCGGCGAGTTGAAGCGCTACGGCGGTCTGCTCTGGGATTTGGCCCGGGCCCGGCCGGACCTGGACCTCACGCCCCCCTGCCGACAGGTGGTGCTGCGGGACGAGCAGGTGAATCTCAACGCCCTGCCGTTGTTGCGGCCCTGGCCGGGCGACGCCGGCGGCGTGATCACCCTGGGCCTGGTCATCACCAAGGATCCGGAAACCGGCACCCCCAATGTGGGCGTCTATCGCCTGCAACGCCAGTCGATCAACACCATGACGGTGCATTGGCTGAGCGTGCGCGGCGGAGCGCGCCATCTGCGCAAGGCGGCGGCCCTGGGCAAGCCCCTGGAGATCGCCATCGCCCTGGGTGTCCATCCCCTGCTGTTGATGGCGGCGGCCACGCCGATTCCAGTGCAATTGAGCGAATGGCTCTTTGCTGGGCTCTATGGCGGCGAGGGGGTGCGGCTGGCCCGCTGCAAGACCCTCGACCTGGAGGTGCCCTCCCACAGTGAAGTGGTGCTGGAGGGCACCATCACCCCCGGCGAGGAGTTGCCGGATGGGCCCTTTGGTGACCACATGGGGTTTTACGGCGGCGTGGAGGCCTCCCCTTTGGTGCGCTTCCACTGCGTCACCCACCGCCGCGATCCGATTCTGCTGACCACCTTCAGCGGCCGACCCCCCAAAGAGGAGGCGATGTTGGCGATTGCGCTGAACAGGCTCTATACGCCGATCCTGCGCCAGCAGATCCCGGAAATCGTCGATTTCTTTCTGCCGATGGAGGCCCTCAGCTACAAGCTGGCGGTGCTGAGCATCGATAAGGCCTATCCGGGCCAGGCCCGGCGGGCGGCCATGGCCTTCTGGAGTGCCCTGCCCCAATTCACCTACACCAAGTTTGTGGTGGTGGTTGATCAATCCATCAACATCCGCGATCCCCGCCAGGTGGTCTGGGCCCTTAGCGCTCTGGTGGATCCCCAGAGGGATCTCTTCGTGCTGGAGGACACCCCCTTCGACAGCCTCGATTTCGCCAGTGAGCGCCTGGGCCTGGGCGGTCGCCTTGCCATCGACGCCACCACCAAGGTGGGCCCGGAGAAGCGCCACGACTGGGGGCAACCCCTGAGCCGCGACGCGGGCATTGAGGCGCGGGTGGATGAGCGCTGGCAGGAGCTGGGCCTGGGGGATCTGGGCGGCGCCGAGCCGGATCCAGCCCTGTTCGGATACACCCTCGAGCATGTGCTGGAACGGTTGAGCCTGGCGCGCCGGCCGGGCTGATGGTCGGCGGGTCCTCGCCTCCGCTGCTGGGCCGCCAGGTGGTTCACGCCCTCAAGGCCTTGTTGGAGCTGGCCGAGGATGGTGGCCCCCAGTGGCGATCGGTGTCGTTTCTGGCGGCGTCCCAGGCCCTGCCGGCCCCGATGTTGGAGCAATTGTTGTTGCGCCTGCGCCGCGCCGGTTTGCTGGAGGCCCGCCGCGGCAGGGAGGGGGGGTATCGGCTTGCCCGGGCGACGGCATCGATCTCCCTGGCCGAAGTGGTGGCGGCCCTCGAGCGTCCGGGTGACTTCGGAGCGGGTGGCTCACGGTTGCTGGAGCCCGACGACGCCACGGCGGCTGATCGGGTGGCTCACCTGCTGGAGCGCCGCCTGCGGGCGGCCCTGCAACGGGAATTGGGCCAGAGCACCCTGGCCGATCTGCAGTACGACCTGCGCAGTGCCCAGGCGGTCTTGAGTGAGACGGGGGGGATGCTGTTGGGTTGAGCGGATTGCCGATGTCTTGACTTTTGATCCGCTACCCCTCGATGAAGTCATTTAATAAAAATTAACTACATCGCCCCCCCCCCCTTACACCCACATCCTCTGATAAAATAAAAAAGAACACTTTTATTTCTATGAAAGGAGATCTGAATTCCTTTTTCGAAGAAGTCGCTGGTGATGACTATCTTCAAAGCAAGCTCCGATCCATCGCTACAGCTGAAGACATTATCCATGAAGCTGCCGCAAGAGGATATCATTTCAGCGAACGGGAATTAATCTCTCATTTTGCCGAATCTTTGCTGCGTCCAAATGATGATTTGGCGTCATTTTTGGCGCGGGTGATTGATGATGAGCATCTTCAAAAAAAATTGATTCCAATCAATACTTCTGAAGGAATTGTGGCTGTTGCTTCACAGATGGGCTATCGCTTCACAGCACCTGATCTCATCAACCATTTTGCTGAGGCTCTGCTCCATGCTGATGAAGCCCAGACTGT
>JBEIVL010000041.1:0-15545 GCA_040373885.1 Aphanothece sp. | reverse complement strand
GGTGCTGGGCAGCTGGCCGGTGGCCATCGGTGATCCGGCCACCCCCACCCCCACCGGCCGATTCGCGATCCGCAACAAGGTCGTCAACCCCCAGTATCAGAGCACCAAGAGCGGCAAAAACAATCCCACCATCGGTCCTTTGGGCCCCCTGGGTGATCGCTGGATTGGCTTCCACACCACCGCCAAAGATCAGTTCGGCATCCACGGCACACCTCCGGCCTGGGAGCAATGGGTCAGAACCCGCGCCGCCGTGTCCCACGGATGCGTCCGCATGTTGGGTCCCCATGTCCGCCAGCTGTTTGATCAGGTGGAGGTGGGCACACCGGTCATCGTCACTCCCTGAGGGGCTGGGGGAGTGATTCAGGCCATCACCAGGGGCGGCCAACTCCAAATCCAAAGAGATTCTTAGGATCGGCTTAGGGCGGGTCTTCAATCCAAGACTTCCCCCTAGTGTCTCTTGCATCAACGGCCTTGATGGCCTGAATTGGCGTCCCTAATCACTGTGATCTCTGATTCCTCTCCCAGCTTCACCACAGATCAGCTCAACAGCACCGCCTTGAAATGGGGCAGCGACGGCGAGCTGTCCGACCTCGATCTGCAACGCATCCTGGGCTTGCTCTCTCAGGTCGATCCCGTGGCCGAAGCTCTGCTGGCCAGGGATTGCTCTGAAAGGGCCTCCTGATTGTTGTGGCTGGCCAGAGCGATCGCCAGGCCATCGCGGCTCGCCAGCCCCCTCAAGCAGTCGAGACCGAGGCCCCCGGAGGGCAGCCCCCGGGGGAGGGGTCCCGCCAGGCCGGTGGTAACCGCAAACACCGGAACCTGACGGATCCCCTGGGGCCCTAGCTGATCTTCCAGGTCACCGAGATGGGAGCAATCGGGCAACCAAACGAGATCGTTGCGGCGGCATTCGCCCAGGCTCAGGGAATGGTTTCGCTTGGCGGCTGAGTTCAAGCCTTGCTGCAGGTCGGCAAGGGTGACGATGCCGATCACCTTGCTGTTGTCGTCATCCACCACCAGGAGACAGTGTCCGTGGGCGGCGATCAATTCCCTCAAGGCGCCAGCCGCCGGGGTAAGGGCAGGCAGCACCAGCGGAGCTTCCGGTTCGAGCGCTTCGATGACACTGACGGCCGCTAGTCGCTCCCGCCTGAGTTCCTCGTGGCGATCGGCCCCCAGCAGGGTTGTTGATTTCACGCTCTGCCAGCGGTCCACCAGGGCGGCGCTCAACCCGGCTGCCGCCATCAGGGGCAGCACGATGCGGATGTCCCGGGTCAGCTCGAAGAGAAGCAGCAGGGCCGTCAGGGGTGCCCGGACGCTGCCGGCCAGAACCGCGGCCATGCCCACCATGGCGTAGGCGGGAGCTTCGGCCACCGGTAGACCTAGCCCCCCTTCTCCGAGCAGCTGGCCATAGACGCTGCCCAGGACGGCCCCCAGAAAAAGAGCTGGAGCGAAGCCGCCACCAACAAAACCGCTGGCATTGCTGACGCTCGTTGCCAACAATTTGACCCCCAGCAAGGCCAGGAGCGAGAGCAGGGGAATGCCTTGCTCCGTGCCCAGAAGGGCCTCGATCGTGTCGTAGCCAACGCCCAGCACCTGGGGAAAGGCCAAGGCCATGCTCCCCACCAGCGCTCCCCCCAGGGCGGTGGGCAGGCCCGCTGGCAATCGGTCCAGCAGGCGCTGGACTCGGCCCGCCCGCCCGGCTGCCATCAACTTGATCAAAGCGAGGGACAGCAGGCTGGCCAGAACCCCAAGACCCAGGTAGAGGGGCAGTTCCAGGGGCGAGCGCACCTCGTAGGCCGGCAGTCTCAGGATCGGCTCATCGCCCAGAATCAATTGGGTGACCAGGGCCGAGGCCACCGCCGCCACCAGCACAGCCCTGAGGTTGGGGCGATTGGCGGAGGTGTTCACATTGCCCTCAAAGGCGAAGAACACCCCCGCGATCGGAGCCTTGAAACCCGCCGCCAGCCCGGCGGCCACCCCGGCCGCGACCAGGGTCTGCTGGGACTGGGGTGAGAGGCGCCCCAGGCGGGCCCACCACAGCCCGAGGTTGCCGCCACTTTCGACGCTGGGGCCTTCAGGGCCCAGGGAGGCGCCACTGCCGAGGCTCAGGGCCGCTGTCAGCAGGCGCAGCAAGGGCGGCACGGGGGCCGGATCCTCACTGCCCTCCGCCATGGCCATCAGACTGGACACGCCCGGGCCGATGGGTCCGAAAAAGCGGCGCATCACCCCCACCCCCAGGCCCCCGAGGGTGGGAATGACCACCACCGGCCATAGGGCCCACCAGTCAGGGGTGGAGGGCGCAGTGCTGGGCAGGGGGGCGGCCGAGGGGGCCGTAGCGCTCCCGGTCAGAAATCCGATGCCGCCAAGACCGAGTTGCAGCAAGGCCTCGAGCGGTGTGGTCGCATCGTTGGTGGGGGGGGCAATGCTGCCGGCACGGCCTGGGCCTGGGTGCTCCCGTTCACGGGTGAACGACTGATCTCCAGCAGACCCTCAACGAAGGGTCCAAAGAGAAAGTTGTTGAGGAAGTCGAGTAAGTCATGGAAGGCCACGATCGCCAGGCCGGTGCTGATCCCCACCAGGGCGGCCCAGGCCAGCAGGGTCCACTCGAAAGGGAACCCCTGGTCGCTGGGACGCGGGTCTGTTTTGGGTCGCAGGGGGAGGCGCAGCACCCTGGCTGGCGTTTCAGTCCGGATCACCGCGACGGGGTCGGGGGTCGGCGCCGCGGTCCCGCTTTCAGGCTTGGGGGCGGACGGTGGCAAAGATCTCCTCCAGAATCTTGCCGGCCCCCCGGGCCCTCAGGGTTGCGGCCAGGGCCATGCCGATGGCTTCGGGGTCGTTCTGGTCGCCACGGGCCTCATCGCGGATCAGCTGTTGGCCATCCAGGCTGGCCACCATGCCCGTCAGCACCAGGGTCTCCCCTTCAAAGCGGGTGTTGACGCCGATGGGCACCTGGCAACCACCCTCCAATTCGCGCAGGAAGGCCCTCTCCGCCAGGCAGCGCCGTGCGGTTGGCCCATGCTCAAGGACCTTGATCCGGTCCAGCACGTCGGCATCGCCTTGGCGGCATTCGATGCCCAGGGCCCCCTGACCCACGGCATGGAGCGAGATGGAGGGGTCAATTCGTTCGTGGATCCGGTTGGCCAGTCCCAGCCGCTCCAGCCCGGCGGCCGCCAGGATCAGGCAGTCGAATTCACCGCCATCCAGCTTTTCAAGGCGCGTGATCACATTGCCCCGCACATCCTTAAAGACCAGCTGGGGAAAATGGTGTCGCAACTGGGCCAGGCGCCGCAGCGAACTGGTGCCGACCACGGCTCCTTCGGGCAGGGTGGCCAGGCTGCGATCCCGATGGCGCTCGTGCACCACTAGGGCATCGGCCGGATCCTCCCTCTCGGTGATGCAGCCCAGCATCAGACCCTCAGGCAGGTTGGTGGGCAGGTCCTTGAGGCTGTGGACGGCGATATCGGCCTGGTCCACCAGCATCTGGGCTTCCAGTTCTTTGGTGAACAGACCCTTGTCTCCGATCTTGGCCAGGGCCACATCAAGGATTTTGTCGCCCTGGGTGGCCATGGCCTCAATGCTGATCACCAGATCCGGATGGGCCTCGAGCAGCGAATCACGCACCCAATGGGTCTGCACCATGGCCAGCTGGCTGCGGCGGGAGGCGATGCGCAGAGAGGGGCTGGTCATCAGAGGGCAGAAGGTCAGGCGAATCTGCCGGCAGCCTAGGCATCGGCGGGTTCACCAACCTGACCCTCGGCCGCGAAGAAATCCAGGGGTAAGGGGCCCCAAGTTCCTTCCACACTGGGATCTTCCGGATGGTGACCTGTGATCAGCAGCCCTTCGCCCAGACCATCCTCCTGGCGCAACAGATAGGTGCCGGTGCGCTGGTTACCCTTCAGAAACACCGAGTGCCCGGCGGCGATGGCTTGGGCCTCGGAGTCCGACGCAGCCTCCAGGCGGGGCCAGCCAAGGTTGGCCTCCAACGAGCGCAGGGCGCCCACCGCCTTCGAGACATCAGTGGCCATCACCCCAACGGTGAACCACTGGCAATGCCCCAGGGCTTGGTCCAGTTCCTGCCGCAGCTGGAGGCGATCAGCCCCGTTCAGTTCCGGTGCAGTTCGCAGCCCTCGCAAGCTCTCCAGCGTCAGGAGCGCCCCGGCGTCCTCATGGTCGAGGGCGATGGGGGAGGGGGTGCGGGCCACGGCATCGGCGCGAAGAGTCCCCATGATGGGCGGACAAGGGGCTTGGATCAGGAGTGTTGATCAGGAAGGACCTTGGATCAGGGGATCAATCGTCTCGTTAGCCCTCGCCTTGGCCCGCTTCGCTATGGGGGTGGCGATCAGAGCGCCAGAGGGCCAGACAAAGGGTGAGCCAGGCGCTGCCCACGGCGCCACCGGCGACAAGATCACTGGGCCAGTGGGCCCTGGCGACCAGGGTGCTGAACCACACCAGGCTGATCCACAGAGTGGCAAGGACCGCAAGCGGCCGCCGCAGTCGTGGATAGTGGGCCGCCAGGATCGCAACCATGGCGAAATAGAAGGCCACCGATCCGGCCGCATGGCCACTGGGAAAGCTGCGTCCATCGACCACCAGGAGCTTTTCGGGCGGGCGTGAGCGGTCAAATAGGGGTTTGAGGATCCGATCCACGATCAACAGGATGCCCCCGGTGGAGAGCATCAGCAGGCCCAGGTCTCGCCACCAGCGTTTCAGGGCCAGATAGACCATGGAGGAGGCCACGAGCAGGCCCGTGAAGCCAACACCGCTGAGTTGATAGATCGTAAGCATTGCCACCCGCAGCTCCTTCGGCAGCTCATGCCGCAGGCCGTCCAGCAGGGATCGATCGAGCGCGGGCGCCTCTTCCCCTCTCACGAGGACAGCCAGGCTCGCCATCAGGGCGATGCACACCCCAATCAAGACCAGATCTTGGCGTCGCAGGTCCAGTTTCATGGTTGTGCGGATCTGGGGGGTGTGTAGCGCCAGAGCTCCTGCTCGCCCCGACGGGCCAGGCGCTGGACGGTTGGGGAGGGGAGATCGAGACGCTCGAGTTGAGCCTTATCCCCCAGCAGACGGATCGAGGACGGTCGCAGGCCGGAGTCCGAGTTTGCCGCGTTGCCCTCTTTGAGTTGGTCGCGGAGTTGATCACGCCCGGAGATGAATCGGGCCGTTTCGCCCCCGTAAAACAACGTGCTGTAGCGCTTGCTGCCCACCACCCAAAGCGGTTCATCGGGGCGTGCCAGGCGGCGTGCCTCCAGGGCCAACTGCCGTGGCGGAGCCTGGCGTTCCCGATCCAGCAGGGGGCCCAGGGGCGCGATGACAAGGGCCAACAGGCCCGCGAAGCCGACCAGGTTGGTCAGATGCAGCCAGCGCCCCTTCCCCGTCAGCAGCTGCCAGGCGCTGACCCCGGCCATGGCCGCCAACAGGACGGCCAGACGGGTTGGCAGGCCGGAGCTGGCCAGGGCGGAGCCCAGATGGGGATAGGCAGGGTCGGTCGCGGCCCACCTTGGGGCGTGCAGACTGGCCAGGGCCATACCGCTCAGAATGACGGTCTGGAGCCAGCCGGCGCTCCTCAAAGGCCAGCCGCTTGGGGGGCTGCTGGCGGATGGCACAGGATGCCACTGTCGATCCTCTGGGTCTTTGTCAGGCCAGGGGCACCAGTACAAGCCAATCAGCAGGCTTGCGGCTGGCAGGGCGGGAAGGATGTAACCCGGCAGTTTGGTGGCGGCCGTTGAGAAAAATGCCACCACCAGGACCAACCACAGCACCAAAAACATCTGCAGTTCATCGGCGCGGCTGGCGGATTCTCTGCCCCGCCGGGGCCGCCACCAGCGCCCGCGACCCGCAACGGCGGTCGGCAGGAAAAAGGTCCAGGGCAATAACAGCACCAGCAGCCAGGGCAGGTAAAACCAGGGGGGGCCCGGATGGGCATACAGCACGCTGGTGAAGCGTTTCAGGTTGCTGAAGCCCAGAAATCCATTCAAAAAGGCAAGGCCATTGGCCTGGGTGGCGGCGCTGTACCAGGGCAGGACAACGCCCAGAAACAACAGGCCCATGGCCAGGAGGGATCCCGGTCGGGCCCAGCGTCGCCAGTGGCCTCGCCAGGTCAGGAAGGCGGCGATCACCAGGCACGGCAGGAGCAGGCCCACCGGTCCCTTGGCCAGGACGGCGATACCGCTGAACAGGGCTAGGCCGACCCGACCGATCGGTTCCCAGAGGCGATCGCCCCTCCGGCCATGGCTGATCAGGAAACCGAAGAGGGCCAGGCTGATGGCGCTGGCGAGGAACATGTCCGTGGTCGCTGTGCGGCCCCAGCCGATCCAGCCCGGGGTGGTGGCCAGCACCCCCGCCACCAGGGAGGCCCGGATCAACCGGGAGCGGGGCGATTCCAGGGTCGATCCCCACAGATACAGGACACCGCAGGTGGCCATCACGGTGGCGCTGGCGGCCAAGGCGACCGGGAGCCGTGCTGCCCACTCCGTCGTGCCAAACCAGCGGAAGCTCAGGGCCACCATCCAGTAGCCCCAGACCGGGTAATCGAAGAAGGTCTGGCCGTTCCACCAGGGGGTCACCCAGTCGTGGCGCAGTCCCATCTGGTGGGCCACCTCCACGAAGAGGGCCTCGGTTTTGTCGATCAGTCCAAGACTGCCAAGGCCATTGAAGAAAGCCAGCCAGCAGAGGCTCAACAGGGTGAGCAGGGGCAGCAAGGCCGCCAGGGGAGAAAGGCGGCGGAAGGGAACGAGAGCTTCGCGGTTGATCGCACCCTCCGTTCGTCCCTGACCCGGCCTGGGATCAGCCTGCATGGGCCAGAGTCCTTAGCGACCTCATAACCTACGACGACAACTTCGGCGAGCCCGTTTGGGGGGATGCCCCGGCAGTCGCGCCCTCAGCCGGCGGGGAGGGAATCTGCACGGGTCATGATCCGAATCGGACGGAGCCACGCTGCAAGGTTGTGGTCCGGGTGAGTCAGGGGCTCAACAGCCGGCTAAAAACCGCAATTAAGCCCCCGGTTGCCCCCACGGGAATTGGGCAAAACCACAGGGGAACTCGGCCGGTTGCGCCGCGTCTGGAGCGGTTGAACGGTTCGCGGTCGCGGCTTGTGCGGCCAAGTCTTTGGAGATAAAAGGTGGCTTACGAAGGGGTGTTCCAGACGAACCTTGAGGAGGCCGCATATTTCCAGACGAAGTCGACGGCAATCCCCGCCAGAACGGCCAGCAGGGTCTGGTGGCTGACGCGATGCAGAAAGGCGGAGGAGACGCCGATGTTGGCCACCATGCCCAGGGAGGTGACCACCAGGAAGCGCACCAGCCCCAACAGAAGCTGGGGCCCCTTCAGTTGCTGGGAGCGAAAGGTGAGGCTGTTGTTGATCAGGTAGTTGGAGCTGGCTGTTGACACGATGGCCAGCGCCTGGGCCGCCTCGAAACTGAAGCCCAACAGTCGCCTCGCGAAGCCATAGAGCAGGAGGTGGAGCAGGATGCCGCTGACTCCGACCAAGGCAAAACTGATGGCGCGGCGCGGCAGGAGGCGGCCGAGCAGGGTGTGGACAATCGAGAGGCCCAGATCCCAGACCACGGCGAGATTCAGCTTGGATTCGCCGCTGGTTCTGGGTAGGAAACTCAGGGGAATTTCGCTGGCCTTGAGCTTGCCGTGGCTGACGGCAAGGAGCTCATAGAGAAATTTGAAACCGTTGACGTCGACCTGCCTTACCCAGGGCATGCAGCGTTGCGGGACCAGGGCAAAAAAGCCGCTCATGTAGTCCGTCAGGCGCCGATAGCCCGGCAAACTGAAGCGAGCGACGCTGTTGGCCAGGGTGGAATTGCGCTGGCGTTGTTGACTAAGGCCCAGGATCGCTGCTTTGGGGTGAAAGCGACTGCCGATCATCAGATCGCTGCCAGTCGACCTCAGCTGCTCAAGCAGCTCGCGCACGGCCTCGGGTTCGTGTTGGCCGTCGCTGTCCATGACCACCGCAAGATCGCCGGTGGCATTGAGCAGACCCTCTTTGATGGCGCTCGACAAGCCGAAGCGCCCCACCCGCCGCACCAGCCTGATGAAATCGTGTCGACGGGAGAGCCGCAAGATTTCATCGGCGGTACCATCAGCTGAATCGTCGTCCACGAACAACACTTCGAGCCGATAGTCATTAGCCAAGTCTTGGAGCTTGGCAACAATTGGAGCGATGTTATCGCGTTCGTTATAGGTAGGAAGGACGATTGAGAGTTTCAGATCAGAGTTCGAATAGGGTGACACCCTGATTTATTTGATGTATTCCTTGAGTACGCCATTGCGATTGGGATGGCGCAATTTGCGGAGGGCCTTGGCTTCGATCTGGCGGATGCGCTCGCGGGTGACATCAAAAATCTGGCCGATCTCCTCAAGGGTCTTCATGCGGCCATCATCGAGGCCGTACCGAAGCCGCAGCACGTCCCGCTCGCGGGGGCTGAGGGTGGCCAGGACGCCCTCGAGATCTTCACGTAGAAGATTCTTGGCGACATCTTGCTCGGGGTTTTCAATGTCGGCTTCAATGAAGTCTCCAAGCCTTGAATCCTCTTCCTTGCCGATGGGAGTTTCAAGGGAAATGGGCAACTGCGCTGATTTGGCAATGAAGCGCAACTTTTCAATGGTCATCTCCATGCTTTCGGCAATTTCTTCTTCCGTCGGTTTGCGACCAAACTCCTGGGAGAGGGTTTTGGTTGTTTTCTTGATCCGCGAGATGGTTTCATAGAGATGGACCGGCAGCCGAATCGTCCGGCTTTGGTCGGCGATGGCGCGGGTAATGGCCTGGCGGATCCACCAGGTGGCGTAGGTGGAGAATTTATAGCCTTTTTCGTGGTCGAATTTTTCCGCAGCGCGGATCAGACCCAGGCTACCTTCCTGAATTAAATCTTGGAAAGATAGCCCGCGATTCATGTATTTCTTGGCGATGGAAACGACCAGGCGTAGGTTGGATTGCACCATCTTTTCTTTGGCCCGCCGCCCCAGCATCAATCGGCGACGGAACTTGATCAGGGGCATCTCGACAAGCGCGGCCCATTCTTTGGTGTCGGGGTAATGACCGTGGTCGGTTTCAAACTGGGTGGCCAGCTCTTCCAGTTGCAACAGGTCGGCGATCTTGCGGGCCAGTTCAATTTCCTCATCCGGCCGTAGCAGGCGGATGCGTCCGATTTCCTGCAAATAGACGCGGATCGAATCCTCGGTGTACACCCCCTTGGGACCCACCTTGATGCTGCTGAGGGCTTTGCTACGGCTGTCTTTGCCTTCTTCGGAAACAACATCCAGGTCACTGGTGTCATCCAGGCCGTCGTCCACGGAATCGGCCGCTGTTATGAGGTCATCGGCGGCGATGGCAACGGGGGCTTCGGGGTCGACAGCTTCGGCGACCGGCGCGCTCTTGCGGGTGGTCTTGGCCTTGCCGCTGGCGGCTTTGGCGGTTGTTTTGGGGGAGGATTTCTTGGCGCCACTGGGCTTGGCGGGTGCCACAGTCAGGATGGTGGGCTCGCCTGCAATGATCTCCGGCGCCTCCAGGATGGTCGTGTCCACCAGGTCCGTGGTTGGTGTTTCGCCGGTTAAGGCGACGGTGGAATCAACCTTGGCGGCTACGGGGGTCATGGAATCTCAGTGGGGATGACAACCTGGAAGGTCGAGAGCCTCGCTGCCGATGGCGATCGGTGCTAACGATCGGAAGCGACGCTGGCTTTTGGGAGGTGGGCGATGATGGTGCAGGAGCCAAGATCCGTTGGTCAAGCGAATCACCCATGGCGAGGGCCATGGCATGGCCGTGAAGTCTGGGGTGGATGGCAATCCGGCGTCACTGGCAAGGCAGTGACTGAAACCCGGCTTCAGAGCCCCTTAGAACTTCTCGATGGACGGAACTCTGCCTGGTTCCGACGGCAGTCTGGAAGACCACCCAACACACACATTCTAGGAATGGCGTGAGAAGTTTGCAAGATTGGAACGGCTCCCCGTGAGCGCACCGGCGTCCGTCGCTCGCCCACCGGCCTGGGTGGAGGTCTGGCTGGAGGCCGGTCGGGAGGGCAGGGTCTTCACCTATGGGAACCCTCGGGACCTGCCCCTCACTCTTGGCGATCTCGTTTTGGTTCGTCTTCAGGGGAGGCGCCACGCTGGGTTGGTGATGGGGTTTCCCACCAGCCTGAGTGGTGATCTCGGGGAGAAGATTCTGCTGCCTATTGAGGCGGTGCTGCAATCTGCTGCTGTCGATCCCGCTTGGCAAGAGATGGTCGCGGCGGTGGCCCGAGCCACCCACACCAGCCTGTTCCGTACCCTGCGAAGCGTGCTCCCTCCGGGGTGGCTCGGGCAGCGTTCCGCCACTCGTAAGGATCCAGGGCTGGAGGGTCGGCTGGCTCTGATGGTGCGCCTGCCCGAGGCCGTTGATCTCTCGGCGGCGGGCCTGGCCCGCCTGTCTGAGAGCCAACGGAAGGTGGTCAACCATCTTGCCGCTGCCATCGGGGCCGTGGCCCAGAAGGACGTGCTGGCTGCTTGTGGTTGCAGCGCCACGGTGTTAAAGGCCTTGGAGCGCCGGGGCCTGATCGAGCGTTTGCGGATGAGCCGGCCCGCCGCCGAGGCGGGGATCGGCGGGAAGGGTCCAGGCGGCGGCGGTGCGGAACCGGAATCACCGCCCTGCCTGAGCCCCGCCCAGGATGAAGCCGTTGCGCTCATCTCAGAGGGGCCCGGGGGCTCTGAATTTCTGCTCTGGGGGGTGACCGGATCGGGCAAGACGGAGGTCTACCTTCAGTCGGCGGCCCGCCAGCTGAGGGACGGTCGCAGTGTGCTGCTGCTCGCCCCCGAAATCGGTCTGATCCCCCAGCTCCTGGATCGTTGCCGCCGTCGTTTCGGTTCAAACGTGTTGGAATACCACAGCGGCATGGCTGATCGGGACCGGGTGGGGGCCTGGCGGACCTGTCTGGAGGCGGCCGGGCGGGAACCGTTGCTCGTGGTCGGTACCCGCTCGGCGGTTTTTCTGCCCCTGGCTGATCTGGGCCTGATCGTTCTCGATGAGGAGCATGACGGGTCCTACAAGCAGGAGAGTCCGATGCCCTGCTACCACGCCAGGGATGTGGCCCGGTTGCGGGCCGCCCGCTCGGGGGCCCGGCTGGTGTTGGGCAGTGCTACTCCGTCGATCGAAACCTGGTGGGCCAGCCACCAACCCGGGGCCACCTGTCGCCTGCTGCGGCTACCGGAGCGAATCCAGGGACGTCCCTTACCTCCGGTCCATGTGGTGGACATGCGCGCCGAGTTGGCGGAAGGAAATCGTCGGCTGATCAGCCTTCCTTTGATGCAGTCCCTGGCTGGCTTGGCGGGCCGGGGCGAACAGGCGGTGGTGCTGGTGCCACGTCGGGGGTATCACACCTTCATGAGCTGCCGCAGTTGCGGTGAGGTCATGCTCTGCCCCCACTGTGATGTGGCCTTGACCGTGCATCGCCGCCGGGATGGTTTCGAATGGCTGCGCTGCCACTGGTGCAACCACCGCCAGGAGATCACTGACAGCTGCGGCCATTGCGGTTCCACCGCCTTCAAGCCCTTCGGGGCGGGGACCCAACGGGTGATGGAGCAGTTGGCCAGCGAACTCACGGACCTGCGTCTGCTGCGTTTCGACCATGACAGCACCCGGGGACGGGATGGCCATCGCCGCTTGCTCGAACGCTTCGCCGCCGGCGAGGCCGACGTGCTCGTGGGCACTCAGATGCTGGCCAAGGGGATGGATCTGCCCCGGGTGACCTTGGCGGTCGTGCTGGCCGCCGATGGTTTGTTGCACCGTCCTGATCTGCGGGCTTCGGAACAATGCCTGCAGCTCTTGCTGCAGCTGGCGGGTCGGGCCGGTCGGGGCGAACGGCCCGGCCAGGTGTTGGTGCAGACCTACAACCCCGATCACCCCGTCATTCGTCACTTGGTGGATGGCCGTTACGAGCGGTTTCTGGCAACGGAACTGACCCTTCGGCGTGAGGGGGGCCTGATTCCTTTCGCCCGGGCCTGTCTGCTGCGCCTGGCTGGGGTTTCCGCCGCGGCCACCGCCACCACCGCCACGGCCCTGGTGGAGATGATTCGACCGCGGTTGCAGCAAGAGGGTTGGCTGGCCATTGGCCCCGCTCCCTCACCCGTGGCCCGGGTCGCGGGTCGCAGCCGTTGGCAGGTGCTCCTGCATGGCCCCGCTGGCTCCGCGTTGCCCCTCCCACCGGAGCCGGAACTGCGGGCCCTCTTGCCCCAGGAGGTCTCCCTGGCGATCGATCCTGATCCTCTTCAACTTTAGGGAAGCAGCGCAACCCTTGGCCCCGCCTGGCTGCCGCCCGGGCCCGTTTGCAGGACCCGGCCCCCCCAGGATCTGGGATGGCGCGATTCAGGCCGGCAGCTCGGGCAGCCCGAAGCCCAGGCTCAGCCGCAGCCGCTGCAGGGCAAGGGAGAGCACCAACATCAGCCCGATGGCCAGGCTGCCCAGGCCCAGGGGGCTCCAACGCCAGCATTCCAGTTCCAGGGTGTTGCGGCTACCGCTCTGCAGGGGCCAGACCAAGGTCCCCTGGCGGCCTGCGGAGGGCGGCGCAGGGGCTGAGGCGGGGCTGACCGGCTGTTCAGCTCGGGTCGCCAGGGGGGAGGCACGCTTCACATCCGTTGCTGCCAAAGGGTCGAGCAGCACGTCCAGCTGGAGTCCCGGAACGGCCGGCACCGAAGAGAGGTCCAGATCGAGGCGTAGATGCTGGCGCACGCCCACAAGCCAGTTGCGTTCTCTCCATTCGAGACTGGGGGGGGGAATCGGGGTGGCGGCCAGTTCGCCCATGAGGGTGATGCTGTGGCCTAGGGCTTCCAGGGCCTCGGGCGCAGCCAAGACCGGTGTGCTGAGGATCTCCTCGGCCCCCTGGCGACGGTGTTGAAAGCCACCGTGCTGGCGCTGATCCAGGGCCGCCACAAAGCGTTGCTGCAGGGGGGACGGGGTGCCGCTGGCCGGGCGCAGGGAATGGCTGATTTGCAGTCGACCCGGTCCGGCGAAATGGATTTCACTGCGAACCTGCAGGCAGCCCGCCAACAGTTGGGAAAGAAGCACGACCACCAGCAGGGTGACCACCACGGCGGCGAAGCCGCGGGGAGCCTGCAGGGAACCCACCGGCGGCGGCGCCTCCGGTTTCGGGGCGGTGGCCCGCCGCCGGCGCCCTCCTGAGCCGCCGAGCTTTTCCAGGGGGGGGGCGCTGGCCAGGCTGGGCAAGGTGAGGGACCATTCCCTGGGTCGGCTCAGCTCGGGGGCTTCCAGCACTTCAAGCAGATCCCGGGCCTGCTGGCGCAGCTGCTGATCGCGGCAGCCCTGGAGGCTGCGACAGCAGGCGGCGGCTTTGTCCGTCCGTCCCTGGCCCATCAAGGCGGTGGCCATCAGCAACCTCAGACGCCCGCCTTCGGGGCTGGTGGCTGGGTGGAGGTCGCAGAGGGGTTCGAGCAGACGCAAGACCTGGCCGTATTCGCCCCGATCGAGGGCGATTCTGGCCAGCTGCTGGGGGTCCATCGTCATGCCGCGTCAGGGGAGGGTCGCGGACGCCGGAGGTTTGTTCAGGCCCTTGGCAGAGGCCACCACCATCGTGCCGATGCCCGCGTTGGTGAAGACCTCAAGCAGCAGGGAATGGGGCACCCGACCATCCAGGATGTGGGCGGCGGCCACCCCCTGGGCCAGGGCGCGGATGCAGCATTCCGTCTTGGGGGTCATGCCACCGGCCACCACCCCGCTGCTGATCAGTTCGCGGGCCTCCGCCAGGGTCATCTGGCCAATCAAGGAGGTGGGATCCTCCCGCTGGCGCAGGATGCCGACGGTGTCCGTCAGCAAGATCAGTTTTTCGGCCTGCAGTGCCGCCGCCAGCTCGCCGGCCACCGTATCGGCGTTGATGTTGTGCACCTGGCCGAGCGAATCCGGGGCAACGCTGGAGATCACCGGCATGTATCCGTTCTCCAGCAGTGGCAACAGAACGCTGGGATCGACGCTGGCCACGTCCCCCACCAGTCCATGGGTGCCGTCCCCCAGGGTGCGGGCCGTGACCAGGTTGCCGTCGCCGCCCGCCAGCCCGACCGCCCGGCCGCCCACCAGGTTGAGCCCGTTGACGATGCGCTTGTTGAGGCGCCCGACGAGCACCATCTCGACCACATCCATGGTGTCCGCGTCCGTGACCCGCAGCCCCTCGCGGAACACCGGCTCGATCTGCAGCCGTCCGAGCCATTCGTTGATCTCCGGCCCGCCGCCGTGCACCACCACCACCTTGACCCCGACGCAGCTGAGCAGGACAAGGTCCCGGAAGATTGCCTCGCGCAGGTCCTCTCGCACCATCGCGGCACCGCCGTACTTCACCACCACGCAGCGTCCGGCGAAGCGTTGGATGAAGGGCAGAGCTTCACTGAGGACGGAAACCCGCAGGCTGTCGGCCTGGCTGACGGTGTGGTCGTGACTCACGGGGCGGTGGTGGCGGGGGGAGTGGAGCTGGGCAAGAGGGTGAGCAGCAGGTGAGCCGGATCCGGTTGGCTGAGTTCAGCCCTCAGGCCAGGTCCGAAAAAGCGACCCAGCCGGTCCTGGCGGTCCTGCCACCGCTGGAACGGCACCCCCTGGCAGTCGAACAACAGTCGGAGTGCATAACCGTTGTCCAGTTGGATTTCCTCGATGGATTCCAACTGGGGAGGACGGTCCTCATCCCACAGCTTGAGGGCCTCCAGCGACGATTCCAGGTGGGCTTTCTGGCCGTACCGCCAGCGGACCACGTCGCCGAGCAGTTTGCGCAGGCTTTCATTTTCGGGCAAGTCCCGCAGGGCGCGCCATTGGGCCGGGTCCGTGATTCGGCGGGCCGGGGGCAGCTCCGCTGATTTGAGGGCTAGGCCACCCAGCAGCACCGGGATGCCATAGAAAATCGCGGGCAAACTGAGGTTGGGGCTGTCGGTGAGGTAAGCGATCGAGCCAATCACGGTCAGAACCGCACCAGCCACGGTGATCAGCGAACCGGGGGAAAAAAGAGCTTGCATCCCCCCATCCTCCAGCAGCAAGGGGCAAGATGGCGGCATCCCGTGGGATAGGCCTCCATTCCATGTCCAGCTCCTACCCTTCGTCCCAGCCGGCCCCTGAACCGAGGGGCGATCGAGCGGCTGAGGCGGAGGACACCGCCACCCTGCTCGCCTTGTTGGCCCAGGATCGCCAGTGGCTCTTGCGTCAGTTGGACAGTGGACGCTGGTCCCAGTGGCGCCTGGATCTCGCCGCTCTGGAGCGGGAGCTGGGCCAGATGCTGGACCAGGCCTCCGAGAGGTTCGGCAAGAGCTGAGATGGCGCCCCGATCCGACTCAGAAGGGGATGTCGTCGTCTCCATCCAGCAGGTCGTCGGCCACCAGGGGCGAGGTGTTCCAGACCGGCGGACTTTCCGCCGCCGCCGCCGGCCGACTGGCGGCCGCCTGGGCTGGCCTGGCCCCTTGATTGTGCTGGGGGATCGGCCGGGGTGCGCTGCGGGGCGCGGCGGGCGGCATCGATGCCGCCATTGCGGCGCTGGCCGTAGCAGGAGCGGAGGATTCGCCAAGGGGATGGAGCCGAGCCAGGG
>JBEIVL010000043.1:0-14217 GCA_040373885.1 Aphanothece sp. | reverse complement strand
TGGGCCAGCACCGTGGTGGGGGCCAGCAGGGCCCCCTGTTTGCCGGCGGTGACGGCCTTGAACAGGGCCCGGATCGCCACCTCCGTTTTGCCGAAGCCCACATCGCCGCAGACCAGCCGGTCCATCGGCGCCGCCTCTTCCATGTCCCGCTTCACCTCGCTGATGGCCTTGACCTGGTCGGGGGTGGGTTCGTAGGGGAAGGAATCTTCGAGTTCGCTCTGCCAGGGGCCATCGGGGGGGAAGGCGAAGCCGGCCGCCTTGTGGCGTTCGGCGTAGAGCTTGACCAGGTCCATGGCGACCCGGGCCACGGCCTTGCGGGCCCGCTCCTTGGCCTTGGTCCAGGCGCTGCCCCCCATGCGGTTCAGCTCGGGCGGGGCGTCGCTGCTGGCCCGGTAGCGACCCAGGCTGCCCAGCTGGTCGGCAGCCACCCGCAGCAATCCATCGGCGTATTGCACCACCAGGTAGTCGCGGGATTCGCCCCCCAGGGCGAGTTTCTCCAGCTTCAGGAAGCGGCCGATGCCGTGGTTGCGATGGACCACGAAATCGCCGGGCAGCATCTTGCCCGGATCCACGGTGCGGCTGGCGGCCCGCCGCCGCCGCCGCACATAGCCGCCGGCGCTGAGGCTCTGCTGGCCAAAAAACTCCCGATCGCTCAGCAACACCACCTTCCAGGCGGGCAGCTGCAGGCCCTCTATGGCGGCGGTGCCCTTCAGCTTAAGGGCCACCGGTGTGTTTTGCTCGATCAACCGCTCGATGGCGGGAAAATCGCAGGGATTGGGCACGAAGCGGGTGATGCAGTCGTGCTCCTCCAGCAGGGCCACGGCGCGGCTGGGCTGGGCCGACACCAGCCACACCTTGGCTTTTTCCTGTTGGTATCCCTTGATCAGTCCCGCCAGGCGCCCGAACTGGTTGGGATGGGCCGGCACGGCGCGGGCGGCCAGATCGAAGGCGTTGGGGTGCTGATCGCTTTCCTGCAGTTCGGCCAGGTCGAAGCCGGCGAAGGCTTCAGCCGTTGCCAATGCCGCGGTGATCGGGCGGTGCAGGCTGGGCGGCAACAGGCTCTGGCCGACTTCCTCGCTCAGACCCAGTTCGGCCAGCACTTCCAGATGGTGCGCCGCCGCATGGTCATGCCATTGCTGGCCGTGGGCCAGCCCATGGCGACGCTCGTCGATGACCACTAACGTGCTGGCCGGCAGATAGTCGAGCAGGCTGGCGGGCTCCTTCCAGGCCAGACCCATCAGCCGGCGCATTCCCTCGGGGGTGCCGCCTTCCAACAACTGGTCGAGGGCTGCGGGGCTCAGGAGCGTTTCCAGGCCTTCCGGCATTGACTGGCGCAGGGCTTCGGCCACCAGCGGCGCGAAGCTGGTGGGGGTGAGGCGCACTTGGTCGATGGCGTCGAGGGAGCGCTGGCTGGCGGGGTCGAATTCGCGCAGCTTCTCCAGGTCTTCACCAAACAATTCGAGGCGCACCGGCAATTCGGCGCTCACCGGAAAGAGATCGACGATGTCGCCGCGGCGGCTCCAACTGCCCTCCTGCTCGACGCTCGGCACCTTGATGTAGCCGAGGCGCGCCAGGGTGGTGGCTAATTCGGCCAGGTCGATGCTGGTGCCCCGCCGTAGAACCAGGCACTGATGGGCCAGGACCTCGGGCGGGGGCAGGTGGGGTTGGAGGGCCCGTTCGGTGCAGACAATCGCCCGGCGGCTGGCGGTCTTGCCGTCCTCGGCCACCAACTCGGCCAGCACCTGCAGCTGCCCCCAGGTGATTTCACTGGTGGGGTCGAAGGGTTCGTAGGGGGAGCCCTCACTGGTGGGATAGAGCTGGCTGGAGCTCCAGCCCATCAACTCCAGCAGGGCCGCCCAGCGGCCGGCTTCCTCCAGGGTGGGCACCACCACCAGCAACGGCGCTTCGGCGGCCCCGGCCAGGGCACTGGCCACCAGGGCCCTGGCCGCCATACCCGCTCCCCCCAGCCGCAAGCGTTGCGGTCGCTGGCTTCGTACCAGCAGTTCGCTGGTCAGGGTCGCCTGCCGCAGTTGGCGCACCAGGGCGGTGAGGGTCATCGAGGCCTATCAAAGGAGTTGATCTTCGCAAGCGGCTCTGCGGCCTTAGGGTCCAAGAGACACTCCCCGGGCTGCGGACTCGGGCGAGGATTCCGGCCTAGCGATGCCCGTCTATCAATGCCCCTCCTGTCGTCGCAAGCCCGTGGCCCTGCCGCGCCGGCCGCGGCGCCGTCTGGCCTGCCAGCGCTGTGGCGAGATCATGGTCGAGCGGGTCCCCGCGGCCCGGGGCTATGGCCTTTCTGTGCTGGTTGCCCTGGGGGCCCTGGTGATGGCCGCCCTTCCCGATGCGTTCCACAAGGCGTTCACCCTGGCGGCGAACAGTTCCCTGCCCGTGCTGATTGAACGCTTTTCACCGGAGCCGCCGCCAGAGCAGAGACCCCTGGCCCTGATCGACGAGAACATCTTTGAGATCCTTGCCCAGGCGGATCTGGACTGGCTGCCCCACGCCGAAGACCTTGAGGATGGGGGGGTCCGCTACAGCTACAAACGCCGTCCTGGCGACCCGGAGCTGACCGTGGATCAGCTGCGGGCCCTGATGACGTCCCCACCCACCTACGTCGAGGAACAGCAGGCCATTCGCCGTCTGTTGACCACCCTGCAGGCGGCCGGGGTGCGCCTGAGCATTGAACCGCCTCACAAAAAGGGTGCCGCCGCCGAATGGGATCACATCCGCGGCACCCTGCGCATCGATCCCAGTGTGCTGCGCAAGGGCACCGTTGATTTCGCCAGGGTTCTGAATCACGAATCGGTGCATGTGGCCCAGAGCTGCGCGGCGGGCCACTTGCGGGCCCTGCCCCAACGGCTGGGCCTGGATCGCCGCATGGCTCCCGAGCTGGCCGCCCACCTCGATGAACCGCTGTATCAGGACACCACCGGGGATGAGCGCCTGCTTGAGCAGGAGGCCTATGCCAGCCAGAACAAGCTGGGCAGTGGCGATTCCTTGCTCAGGGAGTACTGCCGTCTCAAGGATGACCGTGCCTCAGGCGCTGGCTGAAGAAGGCGCTGGCTGAGCAAGGGCCGGGCACCGCCGTCAGGCCGACTGGATGTGCCGGATCAGATCGAGGCACTTGCAGGAGTAGCCCCATTCGTTGTCGTACCAGGCCACCAGTTTCATGAAGGTGTCGGTGAGGGCGATGCCGGCGCCGGCGTCAAAGATGGAGGTGCATGATTCGCCCAGAAAGTCGGTGGACACCACTTCGTCCTCGGTGTAGCCGAGGATGCCGGCCAAAGGGCCGCTGGCGGCGGCCCGCATCGCCGCCTTGACGTCCTCATAGCTGGCGGCACGCTCGAGATTGACCGTCAGGTCCACCACCGAGACATCGGGGGTGGGCACCCGGAAAGCCATGCCGGTGAGTTTGCCGTTGAGGGCCGGAATCACCTTGCCCACTGCCTTGGCCGCGCCTGTGGAGGAGGGGATGATGTTCTGGGCGGCGCCTCGGCCACCCCGCCAGTCCTTGATTGAGGGGCCATCGACGGTTTTCTGGGTGGCGGTGGTGGCGTGCACGGTGGTCATCAAGCCGCTGGCGATGCCGAAGTTGTCATGCACCACCTTGGCCATTGGGGCCAGGCAGTTGGTGGTGCAGGAGGCATTGGAGACGATGTCCTGGCCGGCGTAGGTGGTGTGATTGACACCCATCACAAACATCGGCGTGTCGTCCTTGGAGGGGGCCGAGAGCACCACCTTGCGGGCGCCGGCCGCGATGTGCTTGCGGGCGGTGTCGTCGGTGAGGAACAAGCCTGTGGATTCGAGCACCGTGTCGGCGCCCACGTCACTCCAGCGCAGGGCGGCCGGATCCCGTTCGGCGCTGATGCGGATGGCGCGGCCGTTCACCACCAGGGCCCCGTCCTTTACCTCCACGGCTCCCTGGAAGCGGCCGTGGGTGGAGTCGTAGCGCAGCATGTAGGCGATGTAATCGACATCGATCAGGTCGTTGATCCCCACCACCTCGACATCGGGCAGTTCCACGGCACGACGAAACACCAGCCGTCCGATGCGGCCGAAGCCATTGATGCCGAGCCTGATGGCCATGGGGAAGGGTGCAGGGAATCAGGGGCGAGTTTAGATCTTGATGCAGGACGAAGCGATTGGTGCCAAGGTTTGGACGAGTCCGAAGGGTCGCTTGGATGATTAAAAGATGGTTAGAAATTTGGATTCTGACCAGGAATTATTATTTGTATGCGTTTAGTAAAACCAAATTAAGCCCACGTGCAGACCTTTTTGTTTGGATCTTAAAAGGGTGCCTGTTCAATGATTTGGGCGGCAAAACCATTTGTGGAGTCGTTGAAAGCACACCTTAAAGTGCATCTGAGTCCATCCCTCTGACCCGACTCACAGGCATCATTGATGGCCCTGGTGTCATCACTGTCACCGTGAAGAATCTCCCCCTTGCTGGACGATGAAGCAACCCCGTCTCCGTGATAGGAAGTGATCCAGGCGGTTGACGCGATGGGGTTGGGCCTTGTCGCCATTGCAGCGGGCTTTGTCAATGCCCTGGCGGGTGGCGGGTCCCTGCTGAGTTTTCCAGCGCTCACGGCCGCCGGCCTACCGGCCCTGGTGGCCAATCTGACCAATACGGTGGCCCTCACTCCTGGATACCTGGGGGCCACTGTGGGGCAGCGCCATTCCTTGCGCTCCCAGGCCCGACGTCTCGCCCTGGTGCTGCCGGCAGCCGGGCTGGGTGGTTTGTTCGGGGCCCTGTTATTGCTCCATACCAGTGAGAGGCTGTTCCTGCGTCTGGTCCCCTGGCTGCTGCTGCTCGGTTCTGGCTTGCTCTGGGCCCAGCAACCCCTGCGACGTTGGATGCTCCATCGTCTCCAGCGCCAAGACCGAAGCCTGTCAGAACGTCAGGCAGTCCTGCCGATTCTGCTGGCGTCAATCTATGGGGGTTACTTCGGCGCTGGTCTGGGTGTGATCGTGCTGGCGATGCTGGCCGTCAGTCTTGACGATTCCATCACCCGTCTCAATGATCTCAAGCAGGCCATCTCCCTGGTCTGCAATGCCACAGCCGCTTGCGTTTTTATTACTTCGGCCCAGGTCCATTGGCTGGCGGCAGGCCTGATGGCCACCGGCGCCCTTGCCGGTGGCGCCATCGGAGGACGGGTGGCCGGAACAGTCAATCCCGACACCCTGCGCATCCTTGTCGTGAGCGCCGGTGTGGTCATGGCCATCGTCTTCTTTTGCCGATGAAGCCCTATCGGGGAGATCCCACGGCTGAGGCTTCGCTCACTTCCACCAACAGCCTCGTCTCCACTTGGTCAATGAAGCCATGGATGGGAATCCGGCCAGGGACAAGGGGATGATCACGGATGCGACGAACGTCCCGAGTAACTTGTAGGAAATCACCAGAGAGCCGATCATATCGTCGCTGGCGCGGCGCCGGCGTTGCGGATCACATTGGCGTCCCCCTCCTGTGGGCCTGCGTATCCGGCCGGATCGAGGCAGCGGCATTGCATAGCATCAGCATGGTTGTCGCTAATGGCCGTTTAACTTCTGCCAACAGGATGCATTTTTGTTCGTCGGTAATGATGTCAATAAGGTGCAATCAATCCTCTCACAACTCATTCTCTCCTTAGAATGATTTAGTCGATACACTTCTGGTGCCATGGCCTTGATTCGCTGGGAACCTCTCAAGGAAATTGAAGAATTGTTTGGTCGCTCCTGGCCGCGGCCGGCCCTTCGCTCCGATCCATTGATGGGAATCGGTGATTGGAATCCCCGGGTGGATATCAGTGAAAATGATGGCCAATACCTGATCAAGGCCGACATCCCTGGTGTCGCCAAAGAGGACATTAAGGTGACCGTGGACAATGATGTCCTGACGATTCAAGGAGAACGAAGACAGGAAAAAGAAGAAGAGAACAAACACTTTCATCGCGTCGAGCGTTTTTATGGCAGTTTCATTCGCAGCTTCACCCTGCCCGATGATGCCAATGCCGCCGCATTGAAGGCAGCCTCCCAGGAAGGGCAGCTCACCGTCACCATCCCCAAGAAAGAGCCCACCCCCTCGGCCAGTGCTGTTCAGGTCCCGGTGGAATAGCGGCCTGACACCGTGAACCCCAGCCCCCATTCAGCGGCCCAGGCGTCGGCGCTCCAGGAGGTGGTCATCGAGGCCTCGGGCGTCGAGCTTTTCGGCAACCTGAGCCTGCCGACACCTCGCCAAGGTCTGGTGCTGTTTGTCCATGGCAGCGGCAGCAGCCGCTTCAGCCCCCGCAACCGGCAGGTGGCCTCCTTGCTTGGGGAGGCCGGGCTGGCCACCTTGCTTTTTGATCTCCTCACCCCGGACGAGGAGATGATCGATCAACAGGACCGCTCGCTGCGCTTTGCCATTCCTTGGCTCAGCGAACGCTTGCTCGGGGTTCTGGATTGGGTGGCTGCCCAGCCCGACCTGGCTGAATTGCCGCTTGGTCTGTTTGGCGCCAGTACCGGCGCGGCCGCCGCCCTCAGCGCCGCCGCCGCCCGGTCTGGGTTCGTGAAGGCGGTGGTGTCCCGGGGAGGGCGACCCGATCTTGCCCCCAAGGCGCTGAGCGCGGTGACCTGTCCGACGCTGTTCATTGTCGGCGGCCAGGATCTTGAGGTGCTGCGGCTCAACCGCCTAGCTGCGGCACGCTTGCGCTGCGCCCATGCCTTGCAGGTGATTCCAGGGGCCAGCCATCTGTTCGAGGAACCCGGCGCCTTGGAGCAGGTCGCCACCCTGGCCCGGGATTGGTTTCTGAACACCCTGCCAGCCAACCCTGCCTGACCCCACGGGTTGGGCCTTGCCTCTGGAACCATGACCTCGTTGCCCCCCCTCTGGCGCAACCGGCATCAGGCTGGCTTGGCTCTGGCCGAGGTCTTCGCCGATGTGGGGGGGCGCAGTGCCGACACCATCCTGTTGGCCCTGCCCCGGGGCGGGGTACCGGTGGCGGCGGCGATGGCCAGCCAACTGCGGATCCCTGTGGCCACCTGGTCGGTGCGCAAGATCGCCGATCCCGCCGAGCCGGAGCTGGCGATCGGCGCCCTGGCCTCGGGCGGCGTGGTGGTGTGGCGCGATGGACCGGAGGGCCGTCAGCGAGCGGCCACGGCCCAACGGCTGGGCTGGGTTCGAGCCCAGCAGGAGGAACTGACCCGCCGCCAACGGGTGTTCGCCGATCCTGCCCCCGAGCGGCTGCGCAACCTCAACCTGATCGTGGTGGACGACGGCATCGCCACGGGCATGACGACCAGGGCCGCGCTGGTGTCCCTCGCTCAGGTCGGTGCCGCTTCCCTCAGCCTGGCGGTTCCGGTTGTGGACAGCGGCGTGGCCATGGCCCTGGCTCCGTTGGTTGATCGGCTCGAAGCCCTGGCGTTTGTCGATGAACTGACCGCCGTGGGCCTCTGGTATCAACAGTTTGAGCAGCTCAGCGACGAGGAGGTTCTGGACTGCCTCCAGCAGGCGAGGAGATCACAAATATCGGATCATTCAGCTTGTGAGAAATAGGCCCTTGCAGACAGGCGCAATCCAGGAAAAGCAATCATTTTGAGGGTAGGCTTGAGCAAGGTTGAGTGGCAGTGATTATCGAGAATACTCAATTTGGCTCTCGGGATAGCCTAATTCTACAAAATGCGAAGATCAATCCTTGATGGCAGGCGTCATGTTTAAGATCGCTGTAGCCATATCCGCTCTGCTGGACTTCTCCCATGACTGATCTCGGTAAATGTCCGTTCATGGGCAGTGCGGGCCAGGTCACGGCAAGCCGGGGAACGTCGAATCAGAATTGGTGGCCCAACCTGTTGAATCTTCAGATTCTTCATCAACACGCTCCCGCATCGAATCCATTGGGGGCGGGATTCAATTATGCCGATGAGTTCAACAAACTCGATCTGCAAGCTCTCAAGCACGATCTTCATGCCTTGATGACCGATTCCCAGGACTGGTGGCCCGCCGACTGGGGCCATTACGGCGGCCTGTTCATCCGTATGGCCTGGCACAGTGCGGGCACCTATCGCACCGCCGATGGCCGCGGAGGGGCCGGTGGCGGCAACCAGCGACTGGCGCCCATCAACAGTTGGCCTGATAACGGCAACCTCGACAAGGCGCGGCGCCTGCTCTGGCCGATCAAGCAGAAGTACGGCAACGCAATCTCCTGGGCCGACCTGATCATTCTCACAGGCAATATCGCCCTCGAATCCATGGGATTCAAGACCTTCGGGTTTGCGGGCGGCCGCGTGGATCTCTGGCAGCCCGAGGAAGACATTTATTGGGGTCGCGAAACAACCTGGCTGGGCGATGAGCGCTATAGCGGTGACCGTCAACTTGAAAGCCCCTTGGCCGCTGTGCAGATGGGCTTGATCTATGTGAACCCCGAAGGACCCAACGGTGAACCGGATCCCGTCGCCTCCGGCCGTGATGTACGCGAAACCTTCGCCCGTATGGCCATGAACGATGAGGAAACCGTCGCCCTCGTCGCCGGTGGCCATACCTTCGGCAAGGCCCATGGTGCCGGCGACCCCGCCCTGGTGGGTCCCGCCCCTGAAGGGGCACCCCTCGAGGAGCAGGGCCTCGGCTGGCACAATCGCTTCGGCAGCGGCAAGGGCATCGACACCATCACCAGTGGCATCGAAGGGGCCTGGAAACCCAACCCCACCACCTGGGATCAGGGCTATTTCGAGATGCTGTTCACGTACGAGTGGGAATTGGTGAAAAGTCCCGCCGGCGCCTGGCAATGGCTGGCCAAGGATGTCAGGGAAGAGCACATGATTCCTGATGCCCACAACCCCGCCCTCAAACATCGGCCGATGATGACCACCGCCGATCTTTCACTGCGCTTTGATCCCGCCTACGAACCCATCTCACGACGCTTCCATCAGGATCAACAGGCCCTGGCCGATACCTTTGCCCGGGCCTGGTTCAAGTTGACGCACCGCGATATGGGACCCAAGGTGCTCTATTTGGGCCCTGATGTGCCGGCCGAAGAGCTCATCTGGCAAGACCCCATCCCGCCCCTCGACCATCCCCTGATTGAGGCCCACGACCTGATCGACCTCAAGGCCAGGGTTCTGGCTTCAGGTCTCAGCATCTCCGAACTGGTCGCCGTCGCCTGGGCGTCGGCCTCCACCTTCCGGGGCTCGGACAAGCGGGGCGGCGCCAATGGCGCCCGCCTGCGCCTCGCCCCCCAGAACGCTTGGCCGGTCAACCAGCCGGCCCAATTGGCCAGGGTCCTCGGCGTGCTCAGCGGCATTCAGCGGGAGTTCAACAGCCAGGCAGCGGCAGGCAAGGCCATCTCCCTGGCGGACCTCATCGTGCTTGCTGGAGGGGCGGCGGTTGAGGCGGCGGCCCAGGCGGGCGGGCATCCCATCAAGGTGCCTTTCACCCCGGGCCGAAGCGATGCCTCCCAGGAGCAGACCGACATCGAGTCCTTTGCGGTGCTTGAACCCCTGGCCGATGGCTTCCGCAACTATCAGAAGCAAACCTTCGCTGTTTCGGCGGAGGCCATGCTGGTGGACAAGGCCCAGTTGCTGACCCTCAGTGCCCCGGAAATGACGGTCCTGGTCGGAGGCCTGCGGGTGTTGGGGGCCAATGCCGATGGCTCCAATCAGGGTGTCTGGACCCATCGCGTGGGCACCCTCAGCAACGACTTCTTCGTGCACCTGCTGGACATGGGCACGGTCTGGAGCCCCACGTCCGAGGCCGCCGAACGTTTCGAAGGGCGCGATCGTCAGACGGGCGCTCTCCGGTGGACCGGCAGCCGCGTCGACCTGGTGTTCGGATCCAACTCGCAACTGCGGGCCCTGGCGGAGTTCTATGCCCAGAGCGATGCCTCCGCCAAGTTTGTGGCGGACTTCGTCGCCGCCTGGACCAAGGTGATGAATCTCGATCGCTTTGGAGCCCTCCCCCAGCCCCTGTGAAGCAGCCGCTTGTCGCCGTCGACCTGGCCTTGCGGGCCGATCCTGATCGCCCAAGTTGACCCCCTCAAGGGGGTGAGCGATGAACTTGCCGATGGTTTCACGTCTGCTTGGCCTCCATTGGCCCAACATGCGCCCATGACTCATCTATTCGCTGTCGCCGATTCCGGTTGGGCCGCCTTCGCCTCCAGTCTTTCCGCCATCACCCTGGCCGAATTGGGGGACAAAACGTTCTTCATGGCCCTGATCCTGGCTGCACGCCACCGGCCCCGTTGGGTGTTCATCGGCGCCTTTGGCGCTCTCGGGGCCGTCACCCTGCTTTCCCTGGGCCTCGGCTACGGCCTGCGCACCCTGCTGCCGCCCGCCATCTTGCCCCTGTTGGCGGCTCTGCTGTTTCTGGGTTTCGGCCTCAAGTTGTTGCTCGATT
Source organism: Aphanothece sp. (assembly GCA_040373885.1). Classification (GTDB taxonomy): domain Bacteria; phylum Cyanobacteriota; class Cyanobacteriia; order PCC-6307; family Cyanobiaceae; genus Cyanobium. Next base: position 3,872 of record JBEIVL010000043.1, on the reverse strand, counting down.
CGCGATCGATGTCGGCGGATGACGCCGAAGACGAAGAAAAAGATGCCGAACAGGCCGTCAATGCTGCCGAATCGCGCCACCCCCTGCACGGCGCCTGGTCCGTGATCTGGGAGGCCTTTGTGCTGGTCTTTATCGCCGAACTGGGAGATCGCACTCAGTTCACCACCATTTTTCTGGCCACCGCACCTGGGTTTTCTTTCCCTGGCCTTCTGGCTGGCACCTTGCTGGGCCACGCGTTGGTGACCTGGCTGGCCGTCGGGGCGGGCCGTCTGATTGGGCGGCGGGTGGATGAGCGGCTTCTTTATCGGCTGAGTGGCGTGCTGTTTGTGATATTTGGCTTGGTCGCTTTGAAACAGGTGTTCTCTTAGGCGGGTAAAGGATCTGGGTTGGGAGTTATCAATGTTGCGTTGCAGACCGAAGGTTGAGTATGTACACCTAGCCTAATTGCTTTCTTTTTCTCTTAGTGTCAAAGGTGTCAAATGCAGATGTTGGAGGAAAGATGTTTGGGTCCATCACCGCTACTTGTTTGCACGGAGAGGCGGGCATGAGCCATCCCGTATCGCCGTGGACAGTAGCCCCAGCCGCTTTGCCGATCGTGGCGGCCAGCACAGGGTCCTGTTTGATTGGTCGCGACCTGTTGGGTCGTTTTGTGGTGAGCCATGCCGCCCAGCCGGGTGATGTTTGGGTCGCTGCAAACCTTCCCACAGCCCATGCGGTCTGCCGGCAGCTTTGCCATCAAAGAGGCTCGATCAATGAGGTCGAATAAGCGCGATCTTGCCGCGAAAGTGAAGTATTTAGGTGATGTTGAAATCAGACTTCTAGCCTGGTCAATGTTAGGGAGATTTCACCCAACTGGCTTCTTTGATCCTTCATTATCGCGGCAAACCCATGACCGAAAACATCAGCACCCAGGCCAACAAAATCAGCGACAGCGACAGCACCACGGACTTGAAGCGGCGCAGTTTTTCGGAGTCCGAAGGTCAGGGGTGGTGCTCCGATGAGGGCGGATTGGATGACCCCCGGCCTCTTGAGCCGAAGATGCGTGTGATGGGTCGTGATGCGGGGTGGGGCTTCTTCCCCCGCGCCGAAATGTTGAACGGTCGATTGGCCATGCTCGGCTTTGTCATCGGTGTTGTGGTGGAGGCCTTCACCGGGCAAGGCATCTTGCGCCAGATCGGCTTGGGCTCCTTGTTGCCCCACCTTTGAATCCGGGGCGGCTAGCCGTACTTTTCGGCCCTCGACTCTCCATTCAAGGGGAGGGTGCACGATCAGGTGGAGGGAGAGGCCCCCGGGTTCTCTCCCTCCACCCAACCCTTCACCAAGGAGATGTCCATGACCCGTTGCACCTGTTCCTGTTCCACCCCTCTCGGCCGCCCCACCAGCCCCTGCTCCTGCGGGTGTGCCTGTGACAGCACCTGCCGGTGCCGTCAGGGCAAGGCCTGTTCCTGCGGTTGCGCCGTACAGACCCGCTGAAACAATGGGGGCCCGGCCCTCCCCTGTGACCATGGACTCCCCCGCAGCGCTGGGCCTCTCTCTGCTGCTGGTCGCCGTTCCAGGTGGCCTGGCCCCTGTCTCAGCCTCGCCGCCGCCGCCCCCGGCCGCCGTGCTCCCGCCGGGGGCGGTCCTTGATCGACCTGAGCCTGCGGCCCCCAGAGCCCTGGCCTGGCGTCAGGATCCGACGCTGGAGTCACTGTTTCGCCGGGCCGGTCGGCCCGGCACCTTTGTGCTTTTCGACAGCGAGCGGGGCCTGATGCGCGGTCACGATCGCCGCCGCGCCGAGACCCGGTACACCCCGGCCTCCACCTTCAAAATCGCCAACTCCCTCATCGGTCTCTCGGTGGGGGCTGTGGCCAGCGTTGATGAAGTGCTGCCCTATCGCAGCAATGACCCCCCCTTCAGTCCCGCCTGGGAGAAGGACATGGGTCTGCGCGAAGCCATGGCGGTGTCCAATGTGCCCATCTATCAGGAGCTGGCGCGGCGCATCGGCCTTGAGCGCATGCACGAGGCGGTGGTTCGCCTGGGTTATGGCAACGAGCAGATCGGCCCCAGGGTCGACCAGTTCTGGTTGCGCGGTCCCCTGGCCATCAGCGCCGTCGAGCAGACTTACTTTCTCAACCGCCTGGCTCGCACCAGCCTGCCCTTTGCGGTCGCCGCCCAGCGCGCCGTGGCCGACATCACCGTGGTGGAACGGGGCGAGGGCTGGGTGCTGCATGCCAAGACCGGCTGGCAGAACGGTCCCGGCGCTGGCGTGGGCTGGTGGGTGGGCTGGGTCGAGAAGGGGACGCACGTCTATCCCTTCGCCCTCAACCTCGATCTGCGCGGCCGCGTCGACGCCGACCTGCGCCAGCAGCTGGGGCGCGAGGCCCTGAGGCTCACCGGAGTGCTCCCATGAGCGACCCCTCAACCGAGGCGTGCCCACCGGTGCTGGTCTTCGACGGCGGCTGCCCCTTCTGTCGCCATTTCGCCGAGGTCAGCGAATTGCGCAGCGGCATTCCAGGCCTGACCATTGTTGATGGCCGCGCTGATGGCGCCCTGCGGCAACGTTTGGCCGCCCGCGGCTTTCACCTGCGGGATGGGGCCATGGTGCTGGTGGGAGACAGGGTGCTGCATGGCGCCGAGGCCGTGGCCTGGCTCAGCGCCCGGATGCGACCCAGCCCGGGCCTGTTGCGCGTTCTGGCCAGCTGGCTCGGGGATTCGCGCCGATCCAACGCCACCTACCCGTTGCTGCTGGCGGCCCGCCGGATCGCCCTTGGCCTGCGCCGTCTGCCGATCGATCCCGACCTAAGCTGATGTCAGAGATTGTCTGTTGAACCATGAGCCCTGAAATCGTGACCCCTGAAACGGTGGCCTCCGCCCCCAGTCCCGTCGCCCAAGACAACGACCCCCGCGCTCTCACCATCCCCAATGTCGAGCGCGTCCTCGACGAGCTGCGTCCCTATCTGATGGCCGACGGCGGCAACGTGGAAATCGTCGAGATCGATGGCCCCATCGTCAAGGTGCGTCTGCAGGGCGCCTGCGGCTCCTGCCCCAGCAGCACCATGACCCTCAAAATGGGCATCGAGCGCAAGCTGCGCGAGGCCATCCCCGAGGTGGCCGAAGTTGTGCAGGTGCTCTGAGGCGCCGATCCGGGTCGCCGAAGCCGCTGCCCCTTAGGCTCCCTGCCAGCGACATCTTGATCCGTGCTTGATCAGCGCCTGCTGCGCGATGACCCGGGGTTGATCAGCACCCAGCTGGCTCGCCGCGGCATGGAGATCGATTTGATCGGCCTCCAGAGCATCGCGATTCAGGAGCGCGACCTTCAGGAAATGCGCAGTGATCTGCAGGCCGAGGGCAATCGCGTCGGCAAGGCCGTCGGGCAGCGGATTCAAGAGGGGGCCAGTCCCGATGGCCCCGAGGTGCGCGATCTGCGCGAGCAGGGGAACCGCATCAAGCAGCAGGTGGCCGGCCTTGAAGAGGAAGAGAAGGTTCTCGAAGCCCGTCTGCGCGAGCAACTGCTCACGCTCCCCAATCTGCCGGATCCGCAGGTGCCCGAAGGGCGATCGGAAGCCGACAATGTCGAGGTGAGCACCTGGGGCACCCCCCGCCGGCCCGGTCCCGGCGAAACCCTGCAGGAGCATTGGCAGATTGCCGAACGGCTGGCCCTGCTCGACAGTGGCGAACGGTCGGTGCGCATCGCCCAGAGCCGCTTCGTCACCCTGCTGGGTCAGGGGGCGCGGCTGGAGCGGGCCCTGATCGCCTTCATGCTCGATCGCCACACCGCCCGCGGCTACACCGAAGTGATGCCGCCGATCCTGGTGAACAGCGACAGCCTCAGGGGCTCGGGCCAGCTGCCCAAATTCGCCGAGGAGAGTTTCAAGTGCGCCGACGACGAC
>JBEIVL010000037.1:0-20208 GCA_040373885.1 Aphanothece sp. | reverse complement strand
TGGGGGTGCTCGCTGGGCTGGGTCAAGGCCAAAAGCTTGACAACATTCAGCACCCGGATTCTCAGGCTGGGAATCTCACGCCGCAGGATCTGCACCGCCGCCAGGGTTTCCTTGGTGGGAATGTCGCCTGCGCAGGCCATCACCACATCTGGTTCTTCAAAAGCCTTGCCGTCGTCATCGTTGCTGGCCCAGCTCCAGAGGCCGATGCCCTTGGCCACATGCTCACGGGCCTGGTCCAGCGTGAGGTATTGCAGATGCTTCTGCTTATCCGAAACGATGATGTTGCAGACATTGACTTCCCGCAGGGCTGTCTCGGCGACCGCCAACAGGCAGTTGGCATCAGCGGGAAGATAGACGCGAACCACCTCGCCACTCTTGTTGCCCGCCAGATCAATGAAACCCGGGTCCTGATGGGTGAAACCGTTATGGTCCTGGCGCCAGACCGTCGACGAGATCAAGCAGTTCCAGGGGCCGATGGGCGAACGCCAGGGGGCATGGTGCAAACAGGATTCAAGCCATTTGGCATGCTGATTAAACATCGAGGCAATGACATGGGCGAAGGCCTCGTAGGTGTGGAAGAAGCCATAGCGACCTGTGAGTAGATATCCCTCCATCATTCCCACCAAGGTGTGCTCAGAGAGCATTTCAACCACCCTTCCATCACGGGCCAGTTCACTACCACCGGCATCCTCCGGCAAAATCTCCTCCATCCACACCTTCTTGCTGACCTCATAGATGGCTTGCAGTCGGTTGGAGGCCGTTTCGTCCGGCCCAAAAACACGCATGGAATGGGGATTGGCCGCAATCGTGTCGCGCAGGGCCTCGCCGAGGGGATAGGTGTTCTCCGCTTCCACTTGACCGGGTGCGGGAACCGCGACGGCATAGGACTCCATCGGCGGCAGCCGCAATTTGCGGCGCAACAGTCCGCCATTGGCATGGGGATTGGAGCCCATACGACGCGGGCCCAGGGGAGAAAGAGCCTTGAGTTCAGGCACCAGCCTGCCCTCGCTGTCAAACAATTCGGTGGGGCGATAGCTCAGCAACCATTCCTCCAAAAGACGCAATTCCTCTGGGTCCTTACGAGGATTGGCCAGGGGAACCTGATGGGCCCGCCAGTAGCCCTCAACCTGCTTGTCATGCACCCGGGCCGGACCGGTCCAGCCCTTGGGGGAGCGCAGCACGATCATTGGCCAGAGGGGCCGTTCGGCCACACCGCTGCGGCGCGCCTCAGCTCGGATCGACTGAATTCGAGCGATGGCAGCGTCCATGGCGGCGGCCATGGCCCGATGCATCGGCAGTGGATCATGACCTTCGACAAAGAGGGGTTCCCAGCCATAGCCCCTTAGCAGGGAATCCAGTTCAGCTTTGGGGATACGGGCCAGCAGGGTGGGGTTGGCAATCTTGTAGCCGTTGAGATGCAGAACCGGCAGAACAGCGCCGTCGCTGATGGGATTGAGAAACTTGTTGATGTGCCAGGAGGTGGCGAGGGGACCGGTCTCCGCTTCGCCATCACCGACGCAAGCCAGGGCGATCAGGTCGGGATTATCAAAAACGGCGCCACAGGCATGGGAGAGCACGTAGCCCAATTCCCCCCCTTCGTGGATGGAGCCGGGGGTTTCCGGGGTGCAGTGGGAGCCGATGTGACCAGGAAATGAGAATTGCTTGCAGAATCGCCGCATCCCCTCAGCGTCCTCGCTTTTATCGGGATAAATTTCACTGTAGGAGCCATCAAGATAGGTTGGCGCTAACACACCCGGCGCACCATGACCGGGTCCAGAAAGATAAATCATATCCAGATCGTGCTGACGAATCACCCTGTTCGCGTGGGCCCAGATAAAGGACTGACCAGGACTGGATCCCCAATGTCCCAATAAACGAGTTTTAATGTGTTCCGGTCGCAGGGGTTCCCTCAACAAAGGGTTCGACTTGAGATAAATCATGCCTACAGCCAGATAATTCGCCGCTCGCCACCAGGCGTCCAGCCGCTTCCATTCCTGATCTTGCTGCGACGCAGCTTCGCCTGGCAAGGGAACATTTGCGGGCTGGGCAGGGGGAACGTTCATCGTCCAATCAGTTCTGGCGTCAGCCTAAGGGATATCCCGCAGCCAGCCACCTCTGGACACGATGATTACTGTTGCCGTTTTTGACACCAAGCCCTACGACCGCGAAGTCCTCAGTGCCGCTGCGGCAGGCGACAGGGATGCCATCCATCTGCGCTTTCTCGAATTTCGACTGACGGTTGAAACGGCCGCAGCCGCCGAAGGGGCTGCGGCCGTTTGTGTTTTCGTCAACGACCAACTCAATTCCGCTTGTCTGGAAAGACTGAGCCAGTTGGGTGTGCGACTCGTGGCCCTGCGCTGCACGGGCTACAACAATATTGATTTAATAGCAGCCCGATCACTTGGACTTATCGTAACCCGAGTGCCCCTCTATTCACCCTACGCCGTTGCCGAACATGCGGTGGCCTTGCTGTTGTGTCTGAATCGTCAGATTCATAGGGCCTATGCCCGGGTGCGCGAACTGAATTTCTCCCTCAAGGGCCTGGTGGGCCATGACCTGCACGGCATGACTGCAGGCATCATCGGCACAGGCAAAATCGGCCGCATTATGGCTCACATACTGAGTGGCTTTGGAATGGTGGTGGTGGCCTATGACACCCAGCCGGACAGTGCTTGGGCCGAACGAGAAGGAGTAAGATACGTGGATTCATTAACACTTTCAGCCATCAGTGATGTGATTTCCATACATATTCCATTAAGTCAGGAAACGCACCACATCATCGGGGTGGAGGCGATTAATCGCATGAAACCAGGTGTGATTTTAGTCAACGTCAGCCGGGGGGCCTTGATCGATACTTCGGCACTGATTAGCGCCCTAAAAAGTGGTCGTCTCGGTGGTGTAGCCATGGACGTTTATGAAGAAGAAGAAGGAGTGTTCTTTGAGGATCGATCCGGAGAAGTATTGCAGGATGACCAACTTGCTCGCCTGCTTACCTTTCCTAATGTGCTGATCACAGCCCATCAAGCCTTTCTTACCGAAGAGGCGCTCAATGATATCGCCACAACCACCACTGCCAATCTGCGGGCTTTGGCATCCGGCACCAGCTTTATCGAGCAATCGCGACTGACCTGAAACAATGCAAACCTGTCAGCAAGACGCACATCCTGATGCACCCCATTAATCAACGGAAAGAATCCGATAGTCTCAGTAGGACTTGGGCTCCGCCCTGCTCGATTGTTGTCGCGTCGTGGATGAAGAACGCTGCTTGACTCGGCAAAACCTGCCCCCACACCAAATCTCGATCAACCCACCTGATCAAGTTGATCAAGAAAATGTGTCTATGCCCATGACAATGGCTGAGATCGCCCAACTTCTCTGCCAATTGAAGAACTGGGAATACACCAATGAGGGCTGCTTAAAGCGGATCTGGTTGTTTCATGATTTTCAAACGGCCCTGAGCTGGGTGAATCAGGTTGGCTTGATCTGTGAGACAAGTGGTCATTACGCCAATGTCACCGTTGGCTGGGCCCATGATGGAGGAGAGATTGAAACCAAAGCGCTTGTCGGATTGAGTCGGGCCGACGTGGAACTAGCCGCACGATTAGAGGCGGAGGGGATGGATCATGACCTTAAAATGGTCACATCATTATAGAATAACCAAGACTTCAAACCCTCTCAGCCCAAGATCATTGATCGCCATGATTGAGATGTATCTCCTTCGGGAGGCCTCCATTCGTGGTCACCATCTTGACTCAAGCATGGTGATCACAAGCGAAATGGGGCCATTGTGGGGGCTGGAAGCCTTGGCCCATGTCCAAGATACGCGGTAATTGCTGGAGAGTCCCACAAGGAATAGGCAACTCAAACCCTCAAAAATCCGCGAGCCTTGAGCATCCAGACAGGTTCAATGATCAGACATAGGGAAGATTAGATTTTCACAGTATAAGGCTGGAATGATCCAGACTTAATTATATTCCCCTGGAATGTCCTGCTTGCTCACGGTGACCCGACCGACCCTCTGGCCGGAGAGACGCAGCAGTTCATCACCGGAAAATTCATAGCCCAGTTGGCCGGCCAATTGCGCCACATCATCGGCAGTGGCTGCCGCCAGAGTCTGCGCCTTGAGAGCCGGTTCGTTCTGCATGCGAGCCAGAAACGCCTTGGCTTGATCGAGGCTCATCGGTGTCGGAAGGTCAGGGGTGGATCGCTGAAGAACGGCGTCGCTAAGGATCATCGCTCACCAAACGATGGGCGCTAGCTGGACCGGTGCACCATGGCGACATGTCCGAGCTTAGGTTGTTGGCGATCTGCCCTGGAGGCCAGGATGGCCTTTTTCGAAGCCCTTTGGCACGGTGAAGGCATCGGTGATGGCGGCGATCTCCAGGAGGCTCTGCTGGCCTACGCCGCCGTCGAACCTGAGGATGGGGACTGGAGAAATGCCTGCGACGCCGAGGGGGCCAATCCCCAGGTGCTGCGCTATGGCTCCTTCGAGGCCTATCTGGACAATGCCGACGAACTGGAGATCATCCCCGTGACAGCCGAGCAGATTGAGCTGGCCTTGTCCCCATCGGGCCAAAGCCCCGCCTAGACAATGGATCTGAGCTCCTCCCTGACACCCTTCACCACCGTGGTTGGGGGAGCACTGCGGCTGAACGCTCAGGCCTTTCACGATGTGCAATACCCAGGCCCCGGCGGGGCCGTTGGCCTTTGGATCGCTCTGTTGGCGGGGTTGTCCCAGTCCATCGGCCAGGCCTTCATCCTGTTTGTCAACCGGGTGCGACCCTTGCGTTTCGCCCTCAGTTTGATAGTGGAAGCCCTGCTTTTTTTAATGGGGTTTCTGGTCTGGGCCCTCAGCACCTGGTTGGTGGCCCGCTTGCTCTTTTCCTGCTCCATCACGCCCATGGCGGTGGTGCGCGCCCTCGGGGTGGCCCATGCCCCCAGGCTGCTGGCCTTTCTAGGCGCCCTGCCCTACCTCGGGGTCCCCTGGCTGAACCTGCTGTCGCTCTGGACCGCCATTGCCTTCGTGGTGGGCCTGGTGGACGTCACGGGATTGGCCCCCTGGAGCGTCTTCACGGCCCTGGTGGCCGGCTGGCTGGGGATGCATGCGCTGCAACGCAGCGCCGGCCTGCCCATCATGCGACTGGGCAACGGCCTGCTCAATCGCGCTGCCGGAACGGCGATGGTGCGAGAAAAGCGCCATGTGCGCCAACTGCTGAACGACGGGTCACCGGCCGGTCCGGGGCGTCGCTGAGATGGCCAGGAGCCGCCGCTGGCGTTGGGCATGGTTACTGGTTGGGGCCGCTCTGGTGCTGCTGCCGGGCACGGGGGTGCTGCTGCACCTGGCCTATGGGGCCCTGCACCGCTCCTTCGGCATGGCCGTCGATCTGGCCGGCATCGCCCTGGTGCTGGTGCTGGCCATCGGCTTCTTCGCCCCCCTTGAGGCCCTGGGCTGGTGGGCGGGGTGGTTCGGTGAGGAGAAAGGCTCCATCGACAACATCGGCCAGCTGGCCACTCCAGCGAGCGCTGGCCGGATTCGGCGCTGGGTGGTGTATCTCGATGGCATCGGCCAGTCCTCGCTTGAAGCCCAGCCGGAAGGGGAGGATTTTCTGCGACGCCTCGCCACGACCCTTCCGGGCGACATGGCCATCGTCAGGGGGATCATGCCCTACTCGGTCGTCAATCAACCCATGACCGAAGGCCATTGGGTGGCGAAGTTCTGGCGCGCGGTCGACTGGCTACGCCTGCGCCATCCCCGCAGCCTGCTGGGCGCCATCATCAACCTGCGCAACCTGGCCGTGGTGGCGGTATCGGCCGATCCGCGTTATGGACCGATCTACAACCGCGGCACCGCCAGGGTGATCGCCGAGAGCCTGGTAGCCAATGGTTATCCCGTCGCCAGCGGTACACCCGTCACCCTGATGGGCTTCAGCGGCGGCGGCCAGATTTCCCTGGGCGCCCTGCCCCACCTGCGCCGCCTGCTGGAAGCGCCCGTGGAGGTGATTTCTTTGGCGGGGGTCTTTTCAGGGGGGAATGCCTTTCTTGAAGCCGAGCACCTCTTTCACCTGGTCGGCGACCTGGATCCTGTCGAGCGCATCGGTCCGGTGGTGTTTCCAGGCCGCTGGCGCTGCATGGCGCTGTCGTATTGGAATCGGGCCCGGCGACGCGGCAAGGTCTCCCTGATCTCCCTCGGTGCGGTGGGACATGAGCTTCCCGGAGGGGTCTTCGAGGCCAACGCCACCTTGAGCGATGGCCGCACTCCGATGCAGCAGACGGTGGATCTGGTAGGCGACATCCTCACCGGCCGTCTGATCGGAGCCGCTCCAGCCGTTCCCAAGGAAAGCAACTACGAACGCTTCCACGCCAATCGCTGGCACCAGCTCGTCAGCCAACGCGACACCCTCCCCCTGCCCTCGGCGGCCCTGCGCCCTCTCGACGACTGGATCGGCCGGCTGGTGCTTCCCGAGAAGCACCGTCGCGATGAAGGAGTCAGCTTTGAGGTGCTGCGAGCCCCCGAGCCCTGGGGCTCCCTGGTGGGCCGCCGGGTTCGCCTCGACTGGACGGCCGGGCCGTTGCACTCACTGGCGATCGACGTGCACCTCAGCGATGAGGCCCTCCACAGCTGGGAGCAGGGCTGTATCCATCCGCTGCGACTGGAGGGCTGGCGCCAGGTGACCCCCCTGGAATCCCTGGCCGGCTCCCGCCCCAGCGACGACCAGCTGGTGCGTCTGAGGGGGCCGGTCGCGGTGCACCAGGGCCCTGAGGGCATGGCCCTGCAGGTGCAGGCCGAACCGCTCCAGACCACCGGCCTGGCCCTGGGGCTGGTGCGCTTCATCGCCCCGCTCGATGATGAACGCTGGCAGGTGCGCCCCTTTTCCCCCCAGCGGCGCCGTTTCGATGGCGAACCCTTCGTGGTGCGATTGCCCGCTCCAGTGGCCTACGGCAGTGGGGTGGTACCGGCCACCGCCACGGGCCTGGAGCGGGGCCAGCAAAACGAGGATGGTTGGTACGTCAGCGGCGTGCCCGATGGCGAGGGCGGCCTCGTGGTCCAGTCCCTGGTGCCCCGCAGCCTGATCCGCTTTGCCCCCGAGCGCGTCATCACCGCCCCCAGGGAGGGCTGGAACTATGCCAAACGGGAGGCCTGGCATGAGCCCCTGGCGGGCACCACCTCATCGGTGCTGATCAGCGGCCGTCGGGGCAAGCCTGAGGACCTGATGGCCGAATGGCAGGCGGGCGATCGGGTGCTTGTGCTGCATGTCTACGGCGGCATCGGTGGGGAGCAGCAGGAGTCCGCCCTGGTGTTCGGGCGCTCCCTGGGCCATTTCGCCTACGGCGTGGCCGATCTGGAGATCGAACCCCTCTCGGATGAACTGTCCGTGGCCGTGCAATACCGCCAGGTTTACGCCCACAACCCGGAGGGGGTGATCGCCGGAGCCCACGACCGCTGGCGCTACCTCGGCGACCGCCAATGGGGCTGGATGGGGTTGCGCCCGGTGGCCGACATCCTGGTGCGCTTTCCCCCCTTCACCAGCCCCTACACCATCGGCGCCCAGGAGCGTTCCCCCCTCGATGGCTTCGAGTGGCAGCTGGCGGCGATGATGGCCCGGTATCGCCTCGGCGATGGCACGGGAGCCACCTTCGTGGGGCCCGCCAACAACTGCGCCCAAGATTCGAATCAAGCCCTGTTCGCGGCCCTACGCCAGATGCAGGCGGAAATCGCCGGCCTGGATCCGCCGATTCTGCGGGAATGGCAACAACGCCACCCCGACCAGGCCCGCCGGCTGCAAGCCCTGGGCCGGCTGGAACGGGATCTGCGCAAGGTGCTGCTGCCCTTTGGCGGCCTCAGGGAGGACTGGCGCCAGCAGGAGTATGTGCTGGGCAGCAGCCTGGAGGACCGTCCCCTCAACAACCTGATGCGAGGCCTGGGCAGCTGGCGCACGCTCCTGCCCCGCCTGGCCAGCGACACGGTGCTGCGGGTCTTCCTCAGGCACGGCGCCTCGGCCCTGGTGTTGCGCAGCAACCAATTGGGAGGTGACCACCCCTCAATCAAACCGGTGGCTCCCATGACACTCTGAGGCGTCATGGGCTGACTGAAAATCGGGGTGGTCACCAAGCCTTTGCTGTCCTGGGTGCCAGGAGGGCCGCCACCGCCAGGCTGGCTGCCGCACAGAACACCACCAGGGCAATGGCGCCAGGGGCCAGGGGAACCAGACCCAGCCTGGATCCCAGCCGAGGGCTGACCAACAACAGCAGCCACAGCTGCAGACCAAGCAGGCCCCCCATGGTGGTGATCGGCTGACGCCGATCGCCATTGAGCCAGACCAGTCCACCACCCGCCAGCAACAGCAGGGAAAAGGCCAACATGCGTTGCAGACCCACCTCGGCCGCACCCCAACCCACCAACACCAGAGCGGCCAGGGTCAAAAGGCCGCCCTGCAGCAGGGCTCGCCGCCAAAGGGCCGCTCCCAGCAGCGGGGCCTCCGGCGGGCGAGGGGGGTGGCGCATCTGCTCCGCAGTAGCCGGCAGGGCCTCGAACACCACCGTGCAGGCTGGATCGATGACGAGATGCAGCAGGGCGATGTGGACCGGCAGCAGGATCAACGCCTGACCCGGCAGCAGCAGGGGGAGCAGCCCCAGAACGGCGATGGGAAGGTGGATGGCGAGGGTGTAGCCAAGGGCCCGATTCAAATTCACGGCAATGCGCCGCCCCAGGGCCAGGGCCCGTATCAGATCCATGAAGGTGTCATGGAGCAGCACCAGATCGGCCGATTCCCGCGCCACCGCCGTGCCCCGCTGACCCATGGCCACACCGATGTCGGCGGCCTTCAGGGCCGGCGCGTCGTTGACACCATCGCCGGTCATGGCGACCACCTCACCGGCCCCCTGCAGGGCCCGCACCAGTTGCAGCTTCTGCTGGGGCATCACCCTGGCAAACACCGACACCCGCCGCACCAGATCACGGAGGCGTTCGGGGGCCATGCCCTCCAGGTCGGCGCCGCTGAGCACCGGGCCCGCAGGCAGGCCCGCCTGGTCGGCGATGGAGCGGGCCGTCACCGGACCATCACCGGTGATCATCACCACCCGCACCCCGGCCTGGCGGGCGATGGCGATGGCTTCGGGCACATCGGCCCGCAGGGGATCCGCCAGACCAATCAGGCCCACCGGCGCGAAGAGATAGTCGTGGACTCCGGCGGGGGGATCTCCCCGATTGGCGACCCTGGATCCCCCATGAAGCCTCACCCCATCAACACCGGTGGCAACCGCCAGCACCCGCAGGCCCCGGGAGGCCAGTTCATCGGCGGCGGCCAACCATTCCTGCCGCGCATTCGCCTCCAGATGACACAGGCCGGCAATGGCCTCCGGCGCCCCTTTGGCGGCCAGTTGCCAATCCCCCACGCCATCACGCCACAGCTGGGAAAACACGAGCAGATCACTTTGCAAGGGGTAATCCCTTTGCAGGGGCCATTCCGGATGGAGATGGTCACTGCCGCTCAGATGCTCCCGGGCCAACCGTTGCAAAGCCAGTTCCATGGCGTCCACCGGATCGCCCCGACTGGCCAGGATGGCCCACTCCAGCAGGGGATGGAAGGGTTCATTGAGAGGAGTTCCGGCCTGCCAGATCTGAGCTCCAGGCCAGACCAGCAGGCTCTGAACAGCCATGCGGTTCTGGGTGAGCGTGCCGGTCTTATCGACCGCCAGCACCGTGGCGCTGCCCAAACTCTCCACCGCCGATGGGGTGCGGGCCAGGACGCCCAGACGGGCCAACCGCAGGGCCCCCAGGGCCAGGAACAGGGCCAGCACCACCGGGATTTCATTGGGCAACACCGCCAAAGCCAGCGCCAGGGCAGCCAATAGGGCGTGGGGCCAGTCCCCGCTGAACGCTCCTTGAAGCAGCGCCAAGCTGGCGCACAGGAGCAGGGCCACCATCGTCAGCCGGTTGGAGAGTCGCCGGGTGTGGCGTTGCAGGCGGGTGAGAGGGGCTTCCAGGGTGACCAGGCTGTGGCCGAGCCGGCCTAGTTCGGTGGCCTCCCGCACCGCCGTCACCTCAGCCCAACCATGGCCGCTGGCCACCAACGAGCCAGCCAGGATCTGTTCTCCAGGATGCTGGCGGGCCACGGGCAGGGATTCCCCTGTCAGCAACGATTCATCCAGCCACAGACCGACGCCCTCGCTGAGGAGGGCGTCGGCCACGATCCGATCACCCTCCTCAAGGCGCATGACGTCACCGAGGCGAACCTGGTCGGCAGGCACCTCCAGAACAAGGCCGCCGCGCCTCACGTGGGCCCTCGGCGCCGACAAGCGGGCCAATTCAGCCAGGGCCCGGTCGCTGCGGGCCTGCTGCAGCGCATCAAGACCGGCAATCACCACGACAAAGATCAGCAGGATCAGCGCATCCACCGGCTCGCCGATCAGGCCGTAAATCAGGCTGCAGCCGAGCAACAAGAGGTTGGTGGGCTCCAACCAGCTTCTGCAAGCGCGGGCGAGCCGCCCGACATTGGGATCGAATCGCTGGAGCTTCGTCATGGTGTCCTTGCTTCGCCATCTCGGGGCTCGCGCTGGTATCCCTCACCCGGGAGAATCCCGGCCGATGGCCACCCGTTCGAGCACCGCCCCACGGGCCCAAAGGGGCCGCTAGCTAGGCGACAGCAGCCCTTGATGGCAATGCCGAGCTCGCCAGCCAATGCGCTCTTCCATCGGGCTTTCAGTCTGGCCGCCTGGATCTGAAGCGAGATTGATCTGTGCCGAGAGTTGGATGGTGCCCATGGCAAGACCGGCCAAGCCGCATGGGTCGTGATTGCCATGCCACTGATCGCCCATCTTCAGGGCTGGGGCTTGCTTCCGAGTGCCGCAAGCGACCGCTGATAAGGTGTCGCCAGAGACAGGCTCACGATGATTCCAGCTCGAATTGTTGGCAATGCCTCCGGAGAAAGCTGGATCGGCCTGATTGATGCAACCTACGGCATTATTCTGACATTATTGGTCATCGAATTGCCCGTTATTATTCTTGATACCCTTAAAGAATGTCAAGGCCATTCCCATTCATTTGCGGGCGCCGGCATTGCCGTTCTTTCTCTCTTGTTAGGCTATTTTGCCGTATTTACTATTCTTTATGACATCTGGTCCTACCACAAGACTTTATTGCGAGATGCATTGCAGTTGAGACTCTTTGCCGTCACGACTAGTTGGCTCATGTTCATCGCAAGCCTAGTACCTCCCTTTTATTATTTAGTGAATCACTTTTCAGTTAGACTCCTACTTCACTATGCGCAATTTCCCAAATTAGCAGACGAAGGCCTATTAATTTCCCGAATGATTGTCTACATTCTAATTGCCATTCTCTACTGGATCCTGGCTTTTTTGGCCCGCAGGGAACAGTTGCAACGGGGCCAGACGGCAGAAAAACGCCTGGAGTTGTTTCGCATCACAGGCACAGCCTTGAGCAAATGTATTCTGACACTCTTGATCATGGTGATTGCCAATTCCCTGAAGATCCCCCCACCCACGCCAACGATTGTGCTTGCACTTTCAACCTATTTTTATTTCAATTTGTTTGAATTTTCCAAGCGCACCCGTCATCGGCAGCACAGCTAAACGGAGCAACAATTTATCATTCGGATTCGGCGAAGTTACAATTTTAATTAACACCACTCCCTCCCCCACCAAGCCAATTCAGTCCTTGATGCAAAAAGCCTTCCAGCAGATGCGCCAGTCCCAAACCCTCCAGCAATCAGCCGGTGCGTATCGGGCCCTTGCCACAGAGAATCAGGCGGTGGTGCGCTGCAGTTCTGGGCGCTCCTCGGGCAAGATCGCCCCCTCCACCGGACACACTTGCAGGCAAATGCCGCAATCAATGCAGGTGTCAGCGTCGATCCAGTAAAAGGCCGTGCCCTTGCGGTTGGCAGCCTGACCGGGATGGATGCAGGCCACCGGACAGGCATCCACGCAATCGGCCACCCCCTCGCAGATGTCGGTGACGATGGTGTGGGCCATGGCTGCGGCAGACTTGATCTGGGCGAATCCTAGGGAGAGGCCGCCAGATAGAGGGCACCGCGGCAACCGCGCTCGGTGGCCAGGCGCTCCGCCTCATCGGCATCGGCGCAGACTTGGTGGCAGAGCTCGGCCGCCTCACCGCGGCCATGGCATTCGGCCAGGCGCTCCAGGGCCAGGGGCAGATCCGCCGCCGTGGCCACCGCCACCAGCCAGGGGCCCGCAGGGGCGCTGGCTGGTGGCGGCGTGGTCTCGAGCAGCTCGCGAATCGCCTCGATGTCAAAACCAAACCCTGTGCCCGCCCCCTGGTCAGGATCGGTGCAGAAGCGCCGCACCAGGCCGTCGTAGCGGCCCCCGCTGGCGATCGCCACCGGCGCCTCCCCCCCCTGGCAGACCAGTTTCAGCACCAGGCCGTCATACAGATCAAAATGGGGCTGAAAGGTGGGATCCAGCTGCAGGCGCACGCCAATGCGCTCGGCGGCGGGCCTGACACTGGCCAGGGTGGCCGACAGACTGGCGATCAAGGGCACCGGCCCGAGCCATTGCTCGATTTGGTAAAGCACGCTGCTGGGTTCACCCCGCAAGCCCAACAGCGTCCGTAGCCGGCTGCGCTGCCGATCAGGGACGGCCAGGGATTCGATGGCCAGGGGGTCAAAGCCGGTCAGGGCACGGCGCGCCAAGGGTCTTTGCTCGCTGGCGATGTCCTCCAACAGGGCCCCCAACAGGCCGTGGTGTCCCACCAACAGGGTGGGACGATGGCCGTCCTGCAGGTCCAGGGTGGCCACCGCCGCCAACAACAGATGGATCAGCTCGGTGTCCGCTGCGGCGGAGGCATCTCCCAGGAGCTCAACGCCGCTCTGCAGACGCTCATTGATGCGCAATCCGCCGCCGTCATCAATGCTGCTGCGGAACGTGCTGCCACTAGCCCACAGGCGCAGGGGGCGGGGCCGATGGCGCAGGCGTGTACTGGCCGCCCGGGCGATCGAGGCGGTCAGCTCGGGGCGTAGACCCAGGGGCTGGTCCGCCACCAGGCGCACCAACTCCCGATCCTTGATCGCCCCCCCCGCCTCCAGGGTTTCCAGGGTCTCGATGGTGGGCGGGGTGACCTCCTCATAACCCCAGAGGCGATAGACCCGCGCCAGGAGGTCACAGAGGCGGCGATTGCTCTCTACCGCACGAGGGTGCAGATCACGGGCGCCAGCGGCGGGTTGCAGGGCCATGGGCTCAGTTCTAAAGGGGGATGTCCAATTCGGGGGCGCCGTAACTGGCACCGCTCAGGGGGCGACAAGTCGCCAGGGCCTCCAGCATCGGCTGTTGCAGACCCGGGCAACAGGCCACCACCCTGCCGCTGGTGAGATCGAGAGGTTCTCCGCCATAGCCAGAGACCACGCCGCCAGCCTGCTCGACCAGCACGACACCGGCGGCCAGATCCCAGGGCTGGAGACCCCTCTCCCAGTAACCATCGACGCGACCAGCGGCCACGAAGGCCAGATCGAGGGCGGCGGCGCCGGCACGGCGCACCCCATGGCTGCGGTGCGTGAAGTGGGCAAATTCGGAGTAGTTGTTGTCGAGCCGCTCGATGCGGTCGTAGGCGAAGCCCGTCGCCAGGAGGGCGTCCTCAAGCTTCTGGCAGGAGCTCACGGTCAAGCGGGTCTCGTTGCACCAGGCCCCGAGCCCCGGGGCCGCCCAGAACAGTTCCTGGGTCATCGGCAGGGCGATGGCGCCCACCAGGGGCTTGCCCTCCCAGGTGAGACCCACGGAGGTGCCGAAAAAAGGAAATCCATGGGCGTAGTTGGTGGTGCCATCCAGCGGATCGACACACCACTCCAAAGGACCCTCGCCGGCGAGCCGGCCCCCTTCTTCCGCCAGCACGGGCACACCGGGAGTCTCCTGGCGCAGAACCGCCAGCACGGCAGCCTCTGCGGCCAGGTCGGCTTCGGTCACCAGATTGCCGGCGCCGCCTTTGGCCCGCACCGATTCAAGCTGGCCCAACAGATCCCGCAGAGGCAGGGCTCCCGCCAGGGCGGCCCGTCGGGCCACGTCGACCAATCGCTGGATCGCTTCAGAATCGAGGCCCGACTCCCGTTGGGCCGCATCAGAGAGGGAAGGCATCAGAAAGGCAGCGGTTATTCGTCGTCAAGGGGCAAACCGGGGCGCACGGGCCCCCGGCCGAAATGGCGGCCGAATTGCAATTCGTACACCTCGTCCTCATCTTGAGTCTCCACCTCCAGGGGACCCAGGGCCCGCGCCACGCACAGCAGGCCATAGCCCCGCTCGCGCAGCTCCCGAGAGAGCCCAAGGGCCTCCCGCTGGTCGATTTGGCCCGAGCGGACCCGCACGGCGCAGGCGGTGCAGCAGCCATTGCGGCAACTGAAGGGCAGGGGTTCACCCTGGGCCTCAAAGCTGCGCAAGATGTAGTCCCCCTCCGGGACCTCCAGGCGACTCACCCGGCCGGCCTGGCGCCAGTGAACCGTGATGGTGTGACTGGGGGTCATGGCGGAGTCATCTCGAGTGCTGGATGGGGCTGCTGCTACATTGTCACCTGCCCCATTTGCCCCTGGAGAGGTGGCCGAGTGGTCGAAGGCGCAGCACTGGAAATGCTGTATAGGGGCAACTCTATCGAGGGTTCGAATCCCTCCCTCTCCGTCAATAAAAACCGGCCCTAGGGCCGGTTTTTTTGTTGCCTCTATTTGGATGATTTGATCGTCAGCGTGGATGGTAAAAGATCCACAAATGCAATCAGAATCCAGAGGGCAACACCCTTGCCCCGTGGGCTAGTTCAGCCGAAACGTCCACTGACATAGTCCATGGTTGCCTGCTCGGCCGGTGCATTGAAGATTTTTTCGGTCGGGGCAAATTCCACCAAGTACCCCACTTTGCCCGATCCTCCTTCCACGGCCTCAGCGTTATAGAAAGCAGTCATGTCCGCGACGCGCACCGCTTGCTGCATGTTGTGGGTCACAATAATAATTGTATAATTTCTTTTGAGTTCATGCATCGTTTCTTCGATCTTCAACGTTGAGATCGGATCCAGTGCCGAGCAGGGCTCATCCATCAGAATCACCTCAGGTTCTGTGGCAATGGCCCGAGCGATGCAGAGGCGTTGTTGCTGACCCCCTGAGAGCGAGAAGCCACTTTCGCGCAATTTGTCCTTGCATTCGTCCCAGACCGCCGCCTTACGCAGGGAGCGCTCCACCAACTCATCCATATCACCGCGAAAACCATTGATGCGGGCACCAAAGGCGATGTTCTCATAAATGCTTTTAGGGAAGGGATTGGGCTTCTGAAACACCATGCCGATCCGCCGCCTCACCTCCACAGGATCGACGCGCTGATCGTAGAGATCATGGCCATCAAAAATCACCCGCCCCTTCAAGGTGCAACCCGGGATCAGGTCATTCATGCGATTCAAGGATCGCAGGACTGTCGACTTGCCACAGCCTGAAGGGCCGATGAACGCCGTGACCTTGCCGTGGGGAATATCGAGAAACACATTTTTGACGGCTTCAAAGTTTCCATAGGAGATGGAAACGTTCTGCAGGGACATGCAGACACTTCCCGGGGCGGGGAGGACAGGCTGGCCGCTGCGCGCTGAGCTTGATGATGTCATTGGTCCTAGGGCGAAGGAGGAAGCAAGAAGAAAGAAGGAAAGAGAGCGCTAGACCTAGGCTTTGTTGCGTGCAGCAAGCTTACGAGCCAGCAAGTTAGCCAGAAGAATCATTATCACCAGAACGAAGGAAGCCGCCCAAGCCAATTGGTTTTGGGCCTCGTAGGGCATGATCGCAAAGTTGAAGATCAGCACCGACATCGTCGCGATGGGATTGAAGACTCCCTCCGGCCAGAATGGTGAAAACAGGGCTGTGAAAATCAATGGTGCTGTTTCCCCTGCCGCCCGGGCGATCGCCAGAACCATGCCGGTGGCGATCGGCGTGAAGGCCGCTGGCAAGGTGATGCGGGTAATCGTGACAAAACGGGAAGCACCAACCCCGTAGGCCCCAAGGCGGAGGTCATTGGAGACCAGTCTGAGACCCTCATCGGTGGTCTTGATCACCGTCGGCAACATCAAAACCGCCAGGGCAATACCACCAGCCATGGCGCTGTAGCTTTGATTGAAGAAGACCCGTGTCGCCACAATGGCGCCGTAGACAAAAACGCCACTAATGATGGATGGCACTCCAGCCAACACATCATTGCCAAAGCGAACGAACTGGGCAAACCAGCCTTTGCGGGAATATTCCGCCAAATAGATCCCTCCCCCCACACCCACGGGGATGGCGATCAGGGAAGCCAGCAGGGTCACCAGCAGGGTGCCGAGGATGGCATTGCCGATGCCACCGCCACTCAGGCCAGGTGCAGGGGGCAACTGGGTGAACAGCGCTGGCCGCAGCAAGCTGCCGCCCTTGAACAAGACATAGGCCAACACCAGAATCAGGGGGAGTACAGCGGTGGTGGCGAAGGCCCCGGCGATCCCCGTGAACAACACATTGAAACGGTTGCGGGGCAAGCTTGAGTTGAAGAAAAGACTGCCGCGCTGAAATCCTGAGAGAGATTCAGGACCAGCATTGGAAAGAGGATTAGCCATTGGCGTTAATTCAATAACGAAGACTTAAACGGCGTACGACCCACTGAGCCAAGATATTGACCGCAAAAGTCAGCAACATCAAAATCAGTGCTGCGTACATCAAAGCCGACACTTGGATGCCATCAGCCTCGCCAAATTGATTGGCAAGCATGGAAGAAATAGTATTGCCTGGCGCCAACAAGGATAAATTGAAATTAAGAGCATTACCAATAATCATTGTCACGGCCATTGTTTCTCCCATCGCCCTTCCAAGAGCCAGCATTACACCACCCGTGATCGCCGAGATCGCCGCTGGCAGAATAATGTTGAAAATCGCTCCCCACCGTGTCGTGCCGATGCCGTAGGCCCCTTGACGCAGCTCGATGGGCACTTGATTCAGCGCATCCCTGGAAATGGCTGTGATGATTGGCAGAATCATCACCACAAGAATCAGAATTGCCGGCGCCATGCCTGGGCCCTGGGGCACGGTCGAAAAGAACGGTAACCAGCCCAAGGTTTTGTGCAAAAAGACCAGGGCCGGACGGATGGCAGGCTCCATCACAAAGATGGCCCACAATCCAAGCACCACCGAAGGGATGGCCGCTAACAACTCAACCATCAGCCCAATCAAGTCGCGCAGGCGACGGGGGAGCAGATCTTCGGTGATGAAGATGGCTGTGCCGATGCCAAGTGGAACCGCCAGCAGCAAAGACAACAGGGAAGACACAAGCGTGCCGTAGATGGCGGTAAACGCTCCGTAGCGTTCGTTCACCGGATCCCATGCCGAAGTGGTGAGAAATTTCAGTCCGAAATTGCTGATGGCCTCCCTGGCCCCAAGAAAGACCGTGGCAAAGATGGCGACCAAAATCAGGGCCACCATGGCGGCCATTAAAATCGTTGACTGGCGAAAGCCGTTATCGATCAACTTTTCAAACGAGGGCCTTCGGCGCAGAGTGAAGGCTTCAGCCTTGGTTGGGCTGGTCATGAAGCACGCATCTGAAGGATTTGTGGAGCAATCACACGGATTAAGATAAAAAAGCAATTTCTAAGCTCGAATTTAGTCAGGGGCCCCGCTCTGGCCGTTTAAGATGGGGTTAACGCCTGCAGCTGGCCAGTAGCGTTGCGCTTGCTGACGGGTTTCACCAAGAAGGGCATGGGGCGCATCGTCGGAATCGACCTGGGCACCACCAACTCTGTGGTGGCTGTTCTGGAGGGCGGCAGGCCCCAGGTCATCGCCAATGCCGAGGGAGGCCGCACCACCCCCTCGGTGGTGGGGTTCAACCGGGACCAGGAGCTGTTGGTGGGCCAGTTGGCCCGACGCCAGCTGGTCCTGAATCCCCGCAATACCTTCTCCAACCTCAAACGCTTTGTCGGCCGAGGCTGGGACGAACTGGATGAGGGCAGCCTGGGAGTGCCCTACACCGTGCGCGCCAACGACCAAGGCAACGTCCGCGTGGTCTGTCCAGCCACCGAACGGGAATACGCCCCCGAAGAACTGGTTGCCAGCCTGCTGCGCAAGCTCATTGACGACGCCAGCACCTACCTGGGGGAACCGGTGGAGGCCGCAGTGATCACCGTTCCCGCCTATTTCAATGACGCCCAGCGCCAGGCCACCCGCGATGCCGGACGCCTGGCCGGCCTCCAAGTTGAGCGGATCCTCAATGAGCCGACGGCGGCCGCCCTCGCCTACGGCTTCGATCGCAGTGCCGTCAAGCGGGTCCTGGTCTTTGATCTTGGCGGCGGCACCTTTGATGTGTCAGTGCTGCGCATCGCCAACGGGGTCTTTGATGTCAAGGCCACCAGCGGCGACACCCAGCTGGGGGGCAACGACTGGGATCGGCGCATCGTGGATTGGTTGGCCGATGCCTTCCAAAGCCAGCACGGCATCGACCTGCGCCGCGATCGTCAGGCGCTGCAGCGCCTCACCGAGGCTGCCGAAAAGGCCAAGATTGAACTCTCAGGAGTTCGCAGCACCCCCATCTCCCTGCCCTTCATCGCCACCGGTGCCGAAGGCCCCCTGCACATCGAAACCAGCCTCGAGCGCAGCACCTTTGAATCGCTCTGCCCCGATCTGCTCGACCGCCTGCTGCGTCCGGTGCAGAAGGCCCTGAGGGACGCCAACCTCAGCGCCGATTCCATCGAGGATGTGGTGTTGGTGGGCGGCTCCACCCGCATGCCGATGGTGCAGGAAATGGTGCGCACCCTGGTGCCGCGGGAGCCCTGTCAATCCGTCAATCCCGATGAGGTGGTGGCCATCGGCGCCGCCGTCCAGGCCGGCATCCTCACGGGCGAGCTGCGGGATCTGATGCTCAATGACGTCACTCCCCTCTCGCTCGGATTGGAAACGATCGGTGGGCTGATGAAGGTGCTGATTCCGCGCAATACGGCGATTCCAGTGCGCAAGTCCGATGTCTTCAGCACCTCGGAGGCCAATCAGTCATCGGTGGAGATCCATGTGTTGCAGGGCGAACGCCAGATGGCCGCCGACAACAAATCCCTCGGCCGCTTCCGCCTCTCCGGCATCCCTCCCGCCCCCCGCGGCGTTCCCCAGGTGCAGGTGTCTTTCGACATTGATGCCAATGGTCTGCTGCAGGTCTCGGCCACGGACCGGACCACCGGCCGCCAACAGAGCGTCAGCATCCAGGGGGGCTCCAATCTCAGCGAGGACGAGATCCAGAAATTGCTGGAGGAAGCCGAGCAGAAGGCCGTGGAGGATCGGCGCAAGCGGGCCGGGGTTGATCGTCGCAATCGAGCCCTGACCCTGGTCTCCCAAGCGGAACGCCGGCTTCGGGACGCCGCGCTGGAACTCGGTCCCTACGGCGCTGAACGCCAGCAGCGGGCCGTCGAACTCGCCCTGCGTGAGGTCCAGGATCTGTTGCGCCAGGAGCAGCCCGCCGAACTGGAAATGGCGGTGAGCGGCCTGCAGGAAGCCCTCTTTGGCCTCAACCGCCGCGTGATGAGTGAACGCCGACCGGAAGGCGGTCCCCTCCAGGGCATCAAAAACACTCTGGGCTCCCTCAAGGATGAATTGTTTGCCGATGACGACTGGGACGACTGGGACCGGGACGGCCGCTCCGATCCCTGGAGCAGCCCCGTGCGCCGGCCGCAACCGCTGGAGCGCTACGGCCCCGCCAACGACCCTCTCCCCACCTATGGCACGGACCGCTTCCGCCCCCCCGGTGGCAATCCCTGGGACAGCTCCCCGGCCAACCGCGACTGGCGCGACGAGCCTCAGCGTTGGGATCGGGACCCCCTCAATGCCCCCGAACGCCGAGACGGGCGCCGCGATCGGGATGATCGCAACCCAATCGATCAGGGCCGTCTGAATCGCGACCAGAGAGGTCAGGATCCAAGGGATCAAGACGTTACGGACCTAGACCGTAGGAATCCTGACTTCAGTGATCCTGACCTCCGGGAACGCGAATGGAGCGGAGGCTGGAGAGAGCGAGACTTCAACGAGGAAAATCCACGGGGTCCAGGTCCACGGGATCGCGTCATGGCCGATCCAGACGCGAGGGATCGCGGCCCCAGAGAGCCTGACTGGAGAAACCAAGATCCAAGGAATCGAGAGCCAGGAAATCGCGTTTCATGGGATCAAGATCCAAGAGATCAAGATCCAAGAGATCAAGACCCAAGGGCTCGAAATCCAAGGGATCAAGATC
>JBEIVL010000012.1:0-41239 GCA_040373885.1 Aphanothece sp. | reverse complement strand
GGAAATTAGGGCCGCTGAGGATCCGGAATTCGAAACCTTCTACACCAAGAACATCCTGCTCAACGAGGGTCTGCGTGCCTGGATGGCACCCGCTGACCAGCCACACGAACAATTCGTCTTCCCTGAAGAGGTCCTGCCCCGCGGCAATGCCCTTTGAAGATTCGGAACTGAATTGGTTTCGATTTGGCTCCCCACCAGGGGAGCTTTTTTATGGTTAGGATCCTCAAGTTCTGTCAGCAGCGTCATGGAAAGCTTCTGAGGTGATCCGTCACCATCAGACCTTTCCGAACATGTCGCCGGCTGGCTTCATCCCCACAGGAGGAGGTGTCCATGGCTCACAGTTGTTTGACCCAGGGTCTGCTGATCGCGGAGAACGCCGCCTGATTAACGGCTCCAACTCCTGATCAAACGGTTCCGCGCCAGAGCGGACCCGGCGAGAGCCTCCGAAAGGTGATTCCTTTCGGAGGCATCGTTTTAGGTGGCTAGGGGACAGCCAAGTGAGGCAAGATCAGCGATGGGTGGTGTTGCTCTGGGTTGCTTCTGTGGAGCGCACGGGTTGGACCATTGGCTTGGCAAGGTTGGCCTTCACCTCTTTGATTGCCGCTGGCAGGCTGGCGCCAAGGGATTGGAGAGCGCCAAGATCGCCACTCAACACTCGGCTGAGATCGTTGAGTCCATGCAGAACTGGCTCGGTTGGGCTGGCTTGACTCTGGTCAAGCACGCGGCGGGCCGCCCCAGGCTGCCAGTCCGCCAGCAAGACGATGGCGCGGTAGCCCGAGGGCCATGGATTGGCCGGGTTCAGCACCTGCAGTTGGCTGAAGCGTTCCTGGGCCAGGCCCGGGCGGTTCTGCAGGGTGGCCAGGAGAGCAAGACTCCAGAGGCCATCGCTGTCCTTGGGGTTCTGGCGTAACCGCCGCTCAGCCCAGTCTTTGACGCGCTCTTGATAGAGAAAGTGCCCATCGAGCTGGTGTTCGACGCCGATGCGGGCCATGACCTTGGCGAGACCGGCAGGACCCGTTTCCATGCCTCGGGCTAGGCGAATGAAGTCCTGATCAAAGGTCTCAAGGTGGCCCCCAGCGGCACCTGGGCGCCGACGCCACAGCTCGATGTTGCGCCCCTGGTCCCAGGGCCATTGATCCACTTTTTCAAAGCGACCATCGCTGCGCACCCGTCGGCTCAGCTCCTGCAATGGAGCCCTTTGGGTCCCCTGGTCGCCACTGGCCAGCAGGAACCACTCGGCCCGTTCCAGAACCAGAGCATGGTCACGGGGTTGAAGTCCTGCCCGTCGACCTTCGATCTGTCCCCCTGAGCGTCGGCCGTAAGTGCTCACGTTCTGCTCATTGAGATCGGCGTGACCTGGTAAAACCACCAGGGTGGTTGGGGCGTTGCCGACCACCTGTCTCAAGCGGCGGATGGCGGACTCCAGCTGGGGTGGATCTTGCCTGCGGATCTGCGCTGCGGCCGTCCAGGTGGTCGTGAGTCCGGCGCCGATCAAACCACTCGCCAGCGCCGTGGCCGCAGTCCAATCACGACCACGGCGGCTCTGCAACCAGATCCCGAGAGACCACCAGCCGCGGGCGATCACAATGATCAGCAAGGGCAGCGCCGGGGTGATGTAACGGCTGTCTTTATTGGGGCTGATGCTGGTGGCCAGCCAGCCCGCCAGGAGGCAGCCGATCAACCAGCCCCAGCCCTCTGGCAGGGCTCCCCGGGGGTGGCGTAGCCAGATGCTGAGGTCCTGGCGCTTGCGCCATGCCGTCACCAGGGCAACGCCCAGGGCGGGCAGGGGTAATACCGGACCCAGTTGGGCTGGCAAGCGTTTGACGTACCAGAGCAAGGAGTCCAGGCTCAGCACCGATGGGTCCTTTTCTTGGGCGGCCGACTCGAACACGGCCCGATTGGTTCCCCCCAGGGTGGTGATCCAGTTGTGATGCAACCAAGGAAAAACCAAACCCAAGACGACCGCCAGGGCGAGAAGCGCCTGCAGCCGCCGGCCGGGCCGGCCCAGGGCCGTGATTGCGACCCAGACACTGGGAAGCCCCACCATCAGGAGGGCGCTCTGTTTCACCAGAACCGCCATCGCCAGGGCCAGGGCCGCCGCCAGGGCCTGGCCCCAGTGTCCGCCGCGATCAGGATCTTGCCAGCGCCCCAGCAGCCAAAGGGCCAAGGCACAGGTGGCCACCAGCGGCATGTCCAGGGTGAAATCCACCCTGAGGTGGGTGAGTGCCGGGGTCAGGGCCACCAGGGCGGCGCACAGCAAACCGAAGCCTGGATTCAATAACTGACGTCCCCAGCAAGCCACGACCCAGAGCAGCAGGGCGTGCCACAGGGCCAGGGCCCAGCTCGCCTCGTCCGGCCCATCGCCGGCGATGGTCATCACCGTGCCATTGATGAGCGAGGCCAGGGGCGGAATCTTGGGGGACAAGTCCAGCAGGGCCTCCCAACCCTGCCAATGTCCTCCGACCACCAAACCAAGGGCCCGGCCATGGTCGAGGGCGCTGTTGAGATAATCGGCCTGATCCCAGCTGGGCAAACGGCGATCCAGGGCCAGCCAGAGTCGATCGCCAGCCGTGGCCAGGAGCCAAATCCCAGTCAGGATGGCCCACCAAAGGCCAGGGGCAAGGGGACCGTGGCCAGCCCGAAGAACAGTCCTGGTGGCTGAAAGGGGTCTCAGGGGGGCTGCGGGCAGGTCAACTCAGTGTGATTGTTCGCCGCAAGGCCGCATCCAGGACCCAGCAGTGTTCTTTGATACAAGGACGTGTGCTCCTGCTATCCCGTTTGTGTTTCTGTCACATCAACGACAGTGGCACTTGAAAGGCTTGGCAAAATGCCTCTGGCGCATTGCGCCCTGTCGTGTGAGGACCCTTCATGAAACTTTTCCAGCAGTTCTTGCTGGCGCCTGCAGCGATCGGCCTTTTGGCCCCCGTCGCTGTCCAGGCTGCCGAACTCAACCTCAGTGGCGTTAACCAATACGCCAGTCAAGATCAAGTCACCAGCATTAATCAGTTCTCTGATGTGCGCCCAACCGATTGGGCCTATCAAGCACTCTCCAATCTTGTTGAGAAATACGGTTGCGTTGCTGGCTATCCTGACGGCACTTACCGTGGTTCCAAGGCGATGACCCGCTATGAAGCGGCCGCCTTGTTGAACGCTTGCCTTGATCGGGTCACCGAAGTCACCGACGAGCTGAAGCGCTTGATGAAGGAGTTTGAGCAGGAGCTCGCCGTCATCCGTGGCCGCGTTGATGGTTTGGAGGCCAGGGTCGGCGAACTGGAGGCCAGTCAGTTCTCCACCACCACCAAGCTGAGAGGGGTGGCCACGTTTGTGTTGGGTGCCAACTCGTTCGGCGGTGATTATTGGAGCAACGAAGCCCCTGCAGGCTATAAGGCTGCTTTTGCGGCCACTGGTTATGACGGTAGTTCCGGCATCGTGGCAAGAGCCAAAGCGCTGGAAGGTGCCACCACGTTTAACTATAACTTAGACCTTTTCTTTGATACCAGCTTTACTGGTAAAGATTTGCTGCGTACCCGCTTAAGGGCTGGTAATTTCGGTCAGTCGGCCTATTCAGGAAATCCTCCTGTTGGCCTGAATGCGATGGAAATCGCTTTTGAAGAGAATTGCGGTACCAGGACTGATTGCGGCGACGTTCTCTCGGTTAATCGCCTGTTTTACCAATTCCCTATCGGTGCCAACTTCACCGCCACTGTTGGTCCCCGCGTGAGGCAGGACGACATGATGGCCTTCTGGCCTAGTGCGTATCCCGCTGACACCGTTCTCGACATCTTCACCTACGCGGGTGCTCCCGGTACCTACAGCCTCAACCTCGGTGGTGGTGGCGGTCTTTGGTGGAAGAGCGGCAACTTCAGCATCAGCGCCAACTACGTTTCGGCCAATGCTGACGTGGGCTCCCCGAACACCACCTACGGCCCCAACTGTGGTGGCATCGGCACCGATTGTTCCTCATCCACCTTCACGACCCAGATTGGCTGGGCGGGTCCGGTGCTGGGCTTGGCAGCTGCCTACACCTATTCCCAAGGTGGCGCAGGTCTCTACGGCGGCAACGGCACTCCGCTTGCTGTCGCAGGATTTGGTTATGCCGACAGCGTCAATTCTGTGGGCTTGAGTGGTTATTGGCAGCCAACCTTTGGCGCTTGGTTCCCCTCCATTAGCTACGGCTGGGGCATCAACACCTATGTCGGAAATGGTCCAGACACTGAGGCAAACACCTACGGCTCTGTTTTAGATGGTGCCCAAAGCCAATCCTGGTATGTGGGCATGCAATGGGCTGACGTGTTCTGGAAGGGCAATGCCCTGGGGATGGCCGTGGGTCAACCCACCTTCATCACCAAGTCCGGTGATGACAGTGTCGGTTCCCTCCGAGATGGTAATTACGCCTGGGAATGGTGGTACAAATTCCAGGTCACGGATAATATTTCCGTTACCCCTGCCATCTATTACCTCAGCGCCCCCCTCGGCCAGCTGACCCGTTACCCAGGCGGTGGCGATTTCAACAACTTCGGCGGTTTGGTCAAGACAACGTTCCGTTTCTGATGATCCGCGCTTCCTAAGGGCTCCGTGGTTTAACGGGGCTTTTCAAGACCCGGTCGGCTTGCTCGACCGGGTCTTTTCCTTGCACACGTCACGTATTGCTTGTGACCTGGAATACACACCTGCGTAGTCGCCGGCAGGCTGATGTGTGAAATGTCTTTTAAAATCCCCCTACTCCCCTCAGTGATGAGGGGCCCTCTTTGGTGTGAGGATTTTATGAAGCCCTTCCAGCAGTTGCTGCGAACGTCGATTGGTCTTGGTTTGATGGCTCCACTGGCCGTCAGCGCAGCCGACATCAACCTCAATGACGTCAACCGCTATGCCTCCACCGGCAGCGCGGATCAGGTCACAACCGTTAATCAATTCGCCGATGTCCGTCCCACGGACTGGGCTTATCAAGCTCTCTCCGATCTGATTGAACGTTACGGCTGCGTGGCTGGCTATCCCGATGGCACGTTCCGTGGCTCAAGGCCCCTGACCCGCTATGAAGCGGCGGCCCTTTTGAATGCATGTCTCGATCGCGTCACCGAGGTGACCGATGAGCTCAAGCGTTTGATGAAGGAATTTGAGGCCGAGCTGGCCGTTCTGCGTGGCCGGGTGGATGGCCTTGAGGCCCGTGTTGGTGAATTGGAGGCCACCCAGTTCTCCACTACCACCAAACTGCAGGGTCAGACGACTTTCGTGCTTGGTGCTGTTAATGCCAGCGGCAACCGTAATGGAGTTGGTGTTTTTGGTGGCACCTCGGCTAATCTTGCTGGCCGCAATGCTGCCAAGAACTATAATCGTCAATATGGAGCGACAACATTTAACTATGATATGAGGCTGAATTTCGTCACCAGCTTCAGTGGCAAAGATCAACTATATACGCGTCTGCGTACGGGCAACTTCAGTAATGCCTTTAATGGCAATGGCCTGAATCTGACTGCTTTAGATATTGCCTCCAATGGCTTTGGTCAAACCAACTGCACCGGCAACCGTGATTGCTCGGATGTCGTCGGCATCGATCGCCTTTACTATCGCTTTCCGGTCGGAAGTCAATTTGAATTCCTAGTAGGCTCCAAGGCCCGGAATACGGAATTCCTTGGGGTGACTCCCAGCCTTTATGGGTCCGGACAAGGAGACAAGATTTTAGATTATTTCACCCTTTTCGGGGCGCCCGGCGTTTATAACAAGGCCACCGGCTCCATGGTGGGTGCGATCTGGAAGACCCCTTACAAAGTCGGTCCGGGTAAGTTCAGTCTTAGCACCAGCTATGTTTCCCCGGTTGCCGATGTCGGCAGCGTGAATTCTGACAATAATTACTACTCTTGTAATACCACAGCGGCTGCCACTGATGGTGGTATCGGCAACGATTGTTCCCGTGCCAGCTGGTTGCTGCAACTTGGTTATTCAGCCAAGAGTTGGGGGCTTTCTGCTGGCTACCGCTACGGTCAGGCCGGTTCCAACTGGCGCCGTGGCACCAACTTCGTGGCCCAGAACAGCTGGTGGCTGTCTAATGGTACATCCAGCAACTTCGCTCTTAATGGCTACTGGCAGCCGCTAAACTCGGGCTTGATTCCTTCGATCAGTGCCGGTTGGGGCATTTCAGCTCTTAACAGCAACGGTAATGGCACTTCACTTAACACCCCGACTGGTCAAAAAGATAAAACCTATGAATACCTCACTCCCTATGTGAGTGAGTCCCAGAGTTGGTTTGTTGGTCTGCAATGGGCCAACGTCTTCCTCAGGGGCAATGCTTTTGGGATGGCCTTTGGTCAGCCCACCTTCGCCAAGAGCCTGACGGTGGGTGCCAACAGCATCAATCCCACCACCAAGGATCCCTACACCCGTTTCGTCAACGACGGCAACTATGCCTGGGAATGGTGGTACAAGTTCCAGGTGTCCGACAACATCAGCATCACCCCGGCTGTCTTCTATCTCAGCCGCCCCCTTGGTGCTCTCACCAACGAATACGTCGGTGATACTTCAGTCAAGGAACTCAACCGCGGTTCCACCTTCAGCAACTTCGGTGCTCTCGTCCAGACCACCTTCAAGTTCTGATCTCGCTCTTTTCAGCTCCTCTGCCCCCCGCAAGGGGGGCTTTTTTATGGCCTCTGGCGGCATGAGGCAGACTCTGGCCTGCACTGCCTTGGGCCATGGCTGCCACAGAGGATCCTTACCAGGTGCTCGGTGTGGAGCCCACCGCCACCTCGGCTGAAATCAAGGCCGCCTACCGCGCCTTGGTGAAGCGGCACCATCCCGATGCTGGCGGCGATGACCAGCGCATCCTGGCCCTCAATGCGGCTTGGGAGGTTCTGGGCGATCGCCAGCAACGGCGGCGTTTCGATGCAGCCCGCCAGGCGTCGCCTTTGGACCAGAGCAGTGGCTCCAACGGCGCCCCCGTTTCACCCCACCGACGCAGTGTGGAGCAGGACGGCGATCTGCTCAGCTGGCTGCAGCTGGTGTATGGGCCCATTGATCGTTTGCTGGGCCAGGTGATCAATGCTTTCCCGGCCCAGTTCCGTTCCCTGGCCGCTGATCCCTATGACGATGCCTTGATGGAAAGCTTCTGCGCCTTTCTTTCCCAGAGTCAGGCTCGGCTTGAAAAGGTGGAGCAGCTTTATCGCTCGCGGGTTTGTCCAGGCTCGGCCCGCGGTTTTGGTCTGAGCCTTTATCACTGCCTCAGTCAGGTGCAGGACGCCTTGGCCGAACTGGAGCGCTACACCATGGGATATGTGGACAGCTATCTGCACGATGGTCGTGAGATGCTGCGTGAAGCCAAGCAACGCCGCTCGCGCTTGCAGCAGGAACGGCGTCAGCTGGAGATCTAAGGGCGACGTTCCGGGATCGGACAGGACTCCAGTTGGTCGAGGCGCAGCCAGACATCCGGCACCGGACGGCGCCAGCGCACTTGGGCATGATCGCCCTTGAGCATCAGAATTTCGCCAGGTCCCTCGAGGACATAATCCGGCAGCTGCGGATCACTGGCAGCAGCCTCGAGACTTCCGTTGAAGGCCGAGGCGTTCAGCCGGACGAGAGATCCCTTCTTCAGGGCAGCAGGGGCCGTTGGTGCGGCGGCGACTTCCTTGGCAGCAGGAGCAGCGGAATCAGGGGCGGCAGGAGCGTTGTCGGCCATCAGCGGCTGAGGCGATGGCGGCACCTTAGGTCGGACCTTCGTCCCTGGTGGACTCCTAGCCTCAAGGGGTGATATCCGGGGCTTCGATGCGTCTGCTGTTGTTGGGGTGTTCCGGATTCATCGGCAGGGAGCTTGTGCCTTGGTTGCTGGACCATGGCCATGACGTCACCTTGGTCAGTCGACGGCCCCAGCCATTCCCGGCCCTTGCGGATCGTCTGGTTGTGATCAATCTCGATCCGGCCCAACCCGCCAGTTGGCGCCAAAGCGACCTGCTGGCGGCCCTGGAGAAAGCGGATGGTGTCATCAACCTGGCTGGTGAGCCCATCGCCGAGCGGCGTTGGAATGATGAACAGCGCCAGATCCTGCGTTCTAGCCGTCTGTCCACCACGGCCTCCTTGGTGGCCGCCATGGCGGCGTTGGCCAAGCCTCCCGCCGTGCTGGTGAACGCTTCCGCGGTGGGGTTCTATGGCACCAGCGCCGAGGATTTGTTCCGCGAAAGCAGTGGTGCTGGCGATGATTTCCTCGCGGATCTCTGCAGAGATTGGGAACAGCAGGCCCAGGCGGCCCCTGCTGGATGTCGGGTGGTGATTTTGCGCATCGGCATCGTCCTGGGCTCCGATGGCGGTGCCCTGGGTCGCATGCTGCCGGTGTTCCGGGCTGGATTCGGCGGACCGATTGGCTCGGGACAGCAATGGATGAGCTGGATCCATCGCCACGATCTCTGCCGACTGATCGGTCAGGCCTTGGAGGATTCGACCTACACCGGCGTCATCAACGCCGTTGCACCCGAACCGGTGCGGATGCTTGATTTTTCCCAGGCCCTGGGCCGGGTTCTGCAGCGGCCTGCCCTTTTGCCCGTGCCGGGACCTGTGTTGCAGTTGATGCTCGGGGATGGCGCCAAGGTGGTGCTGGAAGGTCAGCGGGTGGTTTCCGAGCGTTTGCCGCAGCTGGGGTTTGACTTCGAGTACGGCGAACTCAGCGGAGCCCTCGCCGCTGCCACCAGCCCAGGATCCCGCTGAGCAGGGCCGCCGCCATCAGCAGGCCCACTGCCGGCATGATCAGCGGCTCCCAGAGGCTCTGGAAGGCGTGGAGGGGACCGCCCCGGCCCTGGCTCTGCATCACCACGGCCACGGCAAACCAGAGGGCCGCCCCGATGACCAGAAAGACATTCAGCACCAGCAGCCGATCCAGGAGCATCTTGAGAGTGCCCCAGACATTGCTGGCCTCTGGAGGGGTCCCGGTGGAGGCGCGGGCCGAGGGTTTGGCCTGGGAACCAGTCATCGGCGCGGCCGGCGAAGGGAATTAATGGTGTCCATGATCGCCGCAGCCTGGCGGGCGCTGCCGCCGGACGGGCCCAGACGCGCCGCCGCAATCTGCTGCAGCTCCTGTCGCCAGGCCGGTCCACGCGCGGGATCGACCAGCCGCTCCAGTTGCTCGGCCACCATCGCCGCAGTGGCGCGCAAGGTGGCCTCCTGGCCGCTTTCCCCCGGGGCACAACTCACGCCGGGCCCCAGCAGGCGGCGTTGGGCCTCGGCGAAGCGCCCGTTGAACTGGGGGCCCGAACCTGCCAGTTGCAGCACGGGTTTGCCTAGGCCGACGGCCTGCTCGGCTGCGGTTCCAGCCATGGCCAGGATGAGGTCACTGCCGCGAAGCACGTCGACAAATCCTTTCCAGAGCAGGCGTAGCTCCAAAGGACCGTGTCGCAACAGTGCCTCGTTTCCCATGCCCGGGGTTTCCAAGGTCCACCCCAGGGGCACCGCCGCCGCACGGACCTCGGCTGGGGTCAATGCGCTCACCAGCGCGGCCTGCAGCCGCAGAGCCCCCGGCCGCTGCAGGGGCTCCGGCAGCCGTTGCAGCACTTGAAGCATCAACAACAGGTTGGCCTTGGCCTCGGGCAGGCGACTGCCGGGCAGCAGGCCCAACCCCGGGGGACGATGGGCTGATGACGCCGGGGTGGGTTGGGTCGCCGCCGCCACGGCATCTTGAAAAGGATTGCCAAGGAAGCGAACAGGGCGCCCGAGTTGTTGACTCAGATCCTCGGCCGTGAGGGCATCACGGCTCCAGATGGCCTTGAAGCGGCCCTGACGCAGCAGCCAGCCGCAGGGCCATGGCAAGCGCAGCTTTCCCTCGTAGTGGCTCGAATAGGCCACCAGATAGACCACTGCCGGTCGGCCGCTGATCCAGGCGGCCAGCACGGGAATCAGATCCCCCACGGCCACCACCAATCCGTAATCCCGTCGATGGCGCCACAGGATCAGCAACCGGCTGAGCAGGTATTGCACCTGTCCCTGCCCCAGCTCGGTGAGGCGGCCGCGCAGGCTCGTGTAACCCAATCCGCCGGTGCTGAAGTTGCGCGTCTGGCCGATCACCTCAAGGCCCGCCTGGCGATAGGCCTCGCCCGCGCCGACCAGGGGCAACGCCTGAACCGATTGCTGATGGTTGAGGAGTTCCCGGCCGAGCAGCGATCCGCTCAGATCTTCGCCATGGCCGTTGCTGATCAGCAGGATCCGCGTCACGTCTGCAGCCAGTCGCGCACCTTGGCCAGGGCGGTCCAGCCCGGTCGACGTTGCAAGCCATCGGCGATGGAGCCGTTGAGTTCTTCGGCCATTTCCGGCGCCAGGGCCATGACTCGCTTGACCACCTCCACGTGCTCACGCACCCCCTTGGAGCCCGTTTCGAGCATGGCCACGCTCAGGTTGATGCGCGCCTGGGGATCCTGGGGGTTGAGCCGGACCGCCTGGCGGGCGGACACCAGAGCAGCCCTGGGCTGATCGAGCAGCAACTGCAGCCAGGCCAGGCAGGTCCAACCGGCCGAGAGCTTGGGGGATTGGCTCGTGAGGGTGAGAAAGTCGTCGATCAACTCTTCCGGGGGGGTGCCTTCCCGGTAGCGGGCAATCGCCTGATCGAAGAGGGATTCGGGACTGGCCGTCATGGGTGCGAGCGCTGCCGGTGCAAGGAGCTGACCTCAGATTCCCACGTCGGCCTCCGCAGGCCATGGCTCAGACGGCGAAGGAGCTGCCGCAGCCACAGGTCTGGGAAGCATTGGGGTTGGTGAAATTGAAGCCACCGCCGATGAGGGCTGAGGAGAAATCGAGCTGCATGCCATAGATGTAAAGCAGGCTTTTGGGATCACAGACCACCTCAAACTCCGCGCCCTCGGCAGGTTTGTAGGTGTAACGCTCGTCATCGTCACGGATGCCGCTGGCGTCGATGAAGTCCATGGTGTAACTCATGCCGCTGCAGCCGCCTGAGCGCACCCCCACCCGCAGGAGTTTGCCACTGCCCTGCTGACCCATGAGGTTGCCCAGCTGACGCATGGCCGGTTCAGTGATCAGGATGCCCTTGCCATCGATGCCGGTGTGGCTGACGGCCGGGGCCTCGCCAAGGGTGACGTCACTGGTGGTGGCACTGCTCATGGCTGCTGAACCGGCGGATCCGAAGAGCTTCACTCTATGGACTCCAGCCGGGTTCGGAAGGCCTTGGCCTTCGGCGGTCTTGGACGGTTGTCCCACCGCCCTGATGCGGCCTCCCCTCCCTAGAGTCGGCGCCGCTTGGGAGCGTAAGGGTGAAAGTCGCCATCGTCGGCGCTGGACTGGCTGGATTGTCCGCCGCCGTGGATTTGGTGGATGCCGGCCATCAGGTGGATCTCTATGAATCCCGGCCCTTCATGGGCGGCAAGGTGGGCAGCTGGGAAGACCCGGACGGGAACCATATCGAGATGGGCCTGCACGTGTTCTTTTTCAATTACACGAACCTCTTTGCCTTGATGCGCAAGGTGGGCGCCCTCGAGAACCTGCTGCCCAAGGATCACCTTCATTTGTTTGTCAACCGTGGCGGCGACCTGCGCGAACTCGACTTCCGCTTTGCCCTCGGCGCTCCGTTCAACGGTCTCAAGGCCTTTTTCACGACCCCCCAGCTCGATTGGATCGACAAGCTGCGCAATGCCCTCGCCCTCGGTACCAGTCCGATTGTGCGTGGATTGGTGGATTACGACGGGGCCATGGCGGTGATCCGCGATCTGGATGCGGTCAGTTTTGAGACGTGGTTCCTGGGGCACGGCGGCAGCCGCCGCAGCATCGAACGGATGTGGAACCCGATCGCCTATGCGCTGGGCTTCATCGATTGCGCCTCGATTTCGGCCCGCTGCATGCTGACCATCTTCCTGATGTTTGCGACCCGCACCGAGGCCTCCAAGCTCAACCTGCTCAAGGGGTCACCCCACCGCTGGCTGACAGGGCCGATCCTGGACTACATCAAGGCCCGTGGCGGCCGCCTGCATCTTCGCCATCGGGTGATCCGCCTCGATCATGACCTTGCCGGTGACGGGGGGCGCCACGAGGGTCGCGTCACCGGAATGGTGATGGCCACCCCGGATGGCGAATGTCGCGTTGAGGCCGACGCCTATCTGGCCGCCTGCGATGTGCCTGGAATCCAACGGCTGCTGCCGACGGATTGGAACCGCTTCCCCCAGTTCGCCGCCATTCATCAGCTGGAGGCTGTTCCAGTCGCCACGGTGCAGTTGCGCTACGACGGCTGGGTCACCGAACTGGGAGATTCCACCGAGGCGGCTCAGCACCGCGGCGACCTGCAACGACCCGCAGGCCTGGACAACCTTCTGTACACCGCAGATGCCGATTTCAGTTGTTTCGCCGATCTGGCCCTGACCAGCCCGGTGGATTACCGCCGGGAGGGTGTCGGCTCCCTTCTCCAGTGCGTCCTGACTCCGGGAGATCCCTGGATTCCGCGCCGCAGCGAAGACATCGTTGCCGAAACCGATCGCCAGGTGCGGGAGCTTTTCCCCTCCGCCGCCTCCTTGACCCTGGTCTGGAGCCATGTGGTGAAACTGGCCCAATCCCTGTATCGCGAGGCGCCCGGGATGGAGCCCTATCGCCCACAGCAGCGCACACCGGTGGCCAATTTCTTCTTGGCCGGTAGTTACACCCGTCAGGACTACATCGATTCGATGGAAGGTGCCACGATGAGCGGCAGACTTGCGGCTGCGGCAATCCTGCAGCAGCCCCTACCGCTGGCTCTCAACGCCGCATCGGCTTAGCACAAACACCATGGGACGCTGGCTCGAGCATACGGTCACCACTGAAATCCAGGCTCCGATCGAGCGGGTCTGGCACGTCTGGGGCGATCTTGAATCCATGCCCCGTTGGATGCACTGGATCGAATCCGTCGTCACCCTCGATGACCCTGATCTGACCGAGTGGACCCTGGTGGCCCGTGGTTTCACCTTCCAGTGGAAGGCTCGCATCACCCGCCGAGTGGAGATGCAGCAATTGCACTGGGAATCCGTGGGCGGCCTGCCCACCAAGGGGGCGGTGCGCTTTTATCCCCTGGGTGACGATCGGACGGCAGTCAAGCTCAGCGTCAGCTATGAACTGCCCGGTGTGCTTGCGCCGATCATGGAACCAAGCATTATGGGCAATATTGTGACCCGGGAGTTGCAGGGCAACCTTGATCGATTTCGTGATCTTGTCCAAAGTGAATCTTCCCTTTAAAAATCGCTCGCCCCGGCGAGCAGGGGCGGCTGTCCTGGGGGTTCTGCTGCTGGGCGGTTGTATGCCCAGTCCGCCCCCAGAGGATGCCTCTGGCCCCCCACCGGCTCCCGCCGCCCCCGCGGTTCAACGCCGGCCGGCGTCTTTCGCCGCCTTGGATCTGCCGCTAGACCCCCTGGCCAACAAGGACGAGCTATTGCGTTCCTTCCAGGCGGGCCGCAGGGATCCCTTCGCCAACGTGATTTTTCCTAAAACCTCTGTTACGCCAGGCTCCGCCGAGGCTGAGGGAGGTTCCAGCTCCGCAGTGACTGGTTCCGGGTTGGCGGGATCGGGGGGGACGGCAGCTGCCGGCTCCAGTGTCCAGACCCCCATCATGACCCCGATTACCTTGACGGGTCTGATCCATGGGGCTGGATCCAGCGAGGCCATCGTCAGTTACAACGGCCAGAGCGGCACCTTGCGTCCGGGCGATAAGGGGGGGCAATCGACCGACCTGTTGCCCAAGAACTGGCGGGTCCAATCCATTGATGTCAACGGGGGGCATCTGTTGCTGCTTGATGAAAAGGGCCGAAAGCTCAAGCAGGATCTCTGAGGCTTTGGGCACAGGCCTCCACCAGCCCCTCCAGATCGTGGGGAGCAGCTTCGCCATCCAACCGATCGAAATGCTGGCGACAGCTCAGGCTGGTCTGCGGTCCAATCGAAATCACCTTGGCACCGGCGATCGCCTGGCGCCAGTCGCATCCAAAGTGCTTTTCAAGCAGTTGGCAGGTGTGAATCACGGTTTTGCCACTACTGAAGGTGATCGCATCCAGCTTCTGCCCTTCAATGGCTTGGAGGGTGGCGCTGGGGAGGCCCTCCGGGCAGCGACTTTCGTAGGCGGGCACCTCCACCACCCTGGCGCCCGCCTCCCCAAACGTCTCCGCCAGCACGGTGCGTCCGCCGCTCTGCACCCTGGGCAGCAGCAACCGCAGTCCCCATCCCGATTGGGGAAAGTGCTCCAGCAGGCTGTCGGCAACGAAGCGCGGTGGCACAAAGTCGGCCGCGGCTCCGAGGCCTTCCAGGCAGGCGGCCGTCTTACGACCCACGGCGGCGATCTTCAGGCCCGCCGGGCGGTGCGTCAGGCTGCGGCCCCGCAGAACCAGCCGTTGTTGCACGGCCTCCACGCCATTGGCGCTGGAAAAGATCAGCCAGTGGAAGTCCTCCAGTTCGTCGAGGGCATCGTCGAGCGGGCCCCAGTCATCGGGCGGGCCGATCACCAGGGCCGGAAGATCGACCACCCTTGCCCCCTGGCGTTCGAAAAGGCGTCTGGCTTCGGTGAGCTGGTGTTCGGCTCGGGTGACGGCGATGGTGCGGCCGGCCAGGGGAAGGGTGGTGTTGGTCATGGGTTCAGGTTCACCATCGGCAGCAGGCGTTGGCGCAGGCTCTGGGCTTCAGCCTGGCGGTTTTGCCGCTCCAGCAGCGCCAGGGTGTGGCCGAATCCCTCCCGGGCCGCGGGAATGTCGCCCATCAGCAGCAGGGCTAGAGCCAGATTCTGGTGGGCCTCCACCAGCTCGGGCTCCAGGACGATCGCCTGGCGGTAAGCCTGGCTGGCTGCCGCCAGGCGGCCGCGGCGCCGTTCCGCCAGACCCAGGTTCAACCAACCCAGCGCCACCTCCGGTGCGGCCCTTGTGGCCTCAAGGCAGAGGGCGGCCGCTTGATCCACCTGCCCCTGGTCCAGGGCCAGGGAGGCCAGATTGAGGCGGGCGGCCAGGGTGATGCGGGGATCCAGCGGCAGGGCCAGGGCCGGTTGATAGTGGTTGGCTGCCGCTACCGCATCGGCGGGGGCCAGGGCGAGGGCCAGAGTTAAGAGCAGCTCGTAGCGCTCCGGGACTTGGGCGGGGTCGCAGTGGGCCAGGCCCTCATGCAACAGGGCCAGTCCCCTGATTCTGTCGCCTTCGGCCAGCTCCAGGCCGCCCAGCTTGGCGCAGGTATAGGGGTCGCCTGGGCGGGCCAACAGTTCGCTTTCCATCGCTTGGCGCAGTCTCTGGGCCTTGGCCAGGGCCTGGCGCCGCTCTGGCGCGTAGCCGTCATGGCCGAGGGCTGGTTCGGGGCAGTGCTCGATCTGCCAGAGCGGCTCGAGCTTCTGCAAGGCCGCCACGCTGTCATCCACCAGGGAGTGATAGGCCCGTTCCCAGCGGATGGCTCGATGGCGGCGGAACAGGCGGCTGACACAGGAATAGGGAGCCAGGGGAGCACCCAGTTCCCGCCGCAGCAGGGTGATCACCAACACGTCTGGCCGGGCCATGAGGGCCTTGAGGGGATCCCGGGACTCGGGAAGCAGCCATTCGTCGCCGTCCAGCACCAGCACCCAGTCCCCCCGCACCAGATCCAGGGCCTGGTTGCGGGCGGCGGCAAAATCGCCGGGCCAGTCGCGCTGGTGCACCGTCGCCCCCCAGCCCTGGGCGATGGCGATGGTGTTGTCCACCGAACCGGTGTCCACTACAACGATCTCATCGACGAAGCCAGTGACGGAGGCCAGGCAGCGTTCCAGTCGCTCGGCCTCGTCGCGCACGATCATCGAGAGACTGAGCATCAGTCGGTGAAGCCGCTTGGTGCCGGATTGGCGAACGCCGCTGGCTGGGGCACCCCAGGTTGGGGACGCCCCGGCTGGGGCACCGTTGGCGGCGTTTCCTTGGTGTCGGCCCCGTTGACGCCGGCGGTCGGGGCCGGGGTGGCGCCCAGACCCAGACTGGTGAGCAGCAGGGTCTGGGCCGCTGGCATCTGGCCCGGGCTCCAGGCCGCCGGCAGTCCTGCCGGCAGATGCTCCCGCAGGCTTTGCCACAGATAGGGGCTGCCGTAGACCGCCAGGCCCGCCAGGCGCCCCTGGCGCTCCAGGTGATCCAGCAGAGCCACCCAGGGTTCGGCCTGGCCGGCGCTGCCTCGAAAGGGGTTACCGCGGATGAACAGCTGCACCAGGACCGGTTCATCGCCGGGGGGAACCGCATCGGCGTCCACGGGCTTCAGCCCGTCGATCAGGTGGGGCCGAAAACCGGCGGCCTCCGGCAGGGTGAGGGCTGGGGCGGTGGCGTTCAGAAAAGGGCACCCGAGCAGGCCATCCACCCGAATCAGGGTGAGCCCCCGGCTTTGGCCGTCAGGCCCCGGTGCGGTCGGAACCAGGCTGCCCCCCTGGCGCTCCAGGCTGCGTTGCAACAGGGTCAGGGCCAGTTGTTGGTCGGCCGGTTCCGGCCCATTGCTGAGGGGTCCCAGGGGGGCTGAGGCTGAGGCCTGGGGCTCGGGTCCTAGGCGCTCCAGGGCTTGCTGACGTCGCCGCAGGCTCTCGCCCAGGCGCTCCTCGCTGAGGCGACCGCCGTTGATGGCCGCAACCAGGGCGTCGATGGCGGCATCGGCGTCAGCGGGCATCAGCACCAGATCGGCGCCGGCTTCCATGGCCAGCACGGCCGCCTCGCCGGGGCCATGGTGGGCGGTGATCGCCTCCATCACCAGGGCATCGGTGACCACCAATCCCTCAAAGCCCATGTCCTGGCGCAAAAGCTGGCTCAGCACGGCGGCCGAGAGGGTGGCTGGGCGTTGGTCATCAAGGGCGCTCAGCAGCAGGTGGCCGGTCATCACTGAGGCCACATCCGCGTCGATGGCCCGCTGGAAGGGGGGCAGTTCGATGGCCTCCAGGCGTTCGCGGCTGTGGGCAAGCACCGGCAGTTCGAGGTGGGAATCGCCTGTGGTGTCGCCATGGCCGGGGAAATGCTTGGCGCAGCACAGCACGCCTTCGGCCTGGGCGGCCTGGATGAAGGCGGCGCTGAGGGCGCCCACGGTGGCTGGATCTTCCCCCCAAGCGCGCACGTTGATGACCGGATTGGCCGGGTTGTTGTTGACGT
Organism: Aphanothece sp.; assembly: GCA_040373885.1. Classification (GTDB taxonomy): domain Bacteria; phylum Cyanobacteriota; class Cyanobacteriia; order PCC-6307; family Cyanobiaceae; genus Cyanobium. Next base: position 24,200 of record JBEIVL010000012.1, on the reverse strand, counting down.
CGCAGACGGGGCCCAGAATCCAGTTGAGCCCGATCTGCCGAGCCTCGCGGGCGGTGCAGCGGCCGTAGGCGGCTGCCAGTTCGAGGGCGGTGGCGGGGTCATGGGCATGGATCCGGCCCACGCTCATGGGGGGAGGCAACCAGCTGCCCCCTTCGAAGCGCTGGCCAACCCCCTCTTCCACATCGGCACAGAGCAGTAGCGGCTGGGCGCTCCAGCTGGCCAGCTGGCGGGTGCGCAATCGCACTTCGGCGGCGCTGCCACCCAACAGGATCACCCCACCGACGCCTTCGGCCAGCAGGTGCTGCAGGCTGGCGTTGGGAAGTTCCCAGCGGGGGTAACGCCGCATCGGGTCCGCCAGGTGGCCGCTGGCCCGCACCACCACCAGGCTGGCCACGGCCCGGCGCAGGCCCCCGGCGGCAAGGGGGGAGGGCTCAGGGGCCATCGGCTTCAGGGGCGGGGGACCCGTGCCCCTCTGCCGGGGGTGGCACCAGATCGCTGTTGTGATCAAGATCGGGCCGGGACGCGCCGGCACCGGTATCGGTCCGGTTTCCAGCAATCGCGGTGAAGGTGGTCGCGCTGACGGCGGACGTGTTGATGGTGGCCGCTATGACGGGAGCCGGAGGGACGGTGGCCGTGATGTCGGCGGCACTGGTGGTGGAGGTCTCGCTGTCAGTGGCCCAGGGGTTGGCGGTTGCGATGCCGGCGACAGGGTTGCCGGTGGCCGGGTTGCCTGTGACCTCGTTGCCGTCGGCATCGGCCTCGGCTGTTGCTTCTGCTTCGGCCTTCTGCCGGCTCTGGCGCTCGTTTTCAAGCCGCTGCAGAACCCCAAGCACGGCCGTGCCTTTTTCCAGACCCTTGTCGAGCTGGAAGACCACCTCGGGGGTGCGACGCATCTTCAGCCGCCGGCCCAGCTCGCCTTTCACGTAGGAGCTGGCTGAGCGCAGACCCGCCAGGGCCTGCTCCCGTTCCTCAGCGCTGCCCAGAACACTGACGAAGATGCGGCAATGCTGCAGGTCGCCGGCCACATTGACGGCGGTGACGCTGATCATGCCCATCTGCACCCGTTCGTCGCGGATGCCGTTGATCAGCAATTCGCTCATCTCCCGGCGGATCAGGGCCGCCACACGCTCCACCCTTCGACTGTCGGCCATCCTCAGGTCTGCGGCGCTGCCGTCACCATGGCACGCAGCACCAGGCTGAGGCTGATCAGGCCACTCACCAGGGCGCCGATCAGGGCAACGGCGGTAACGGGGTTGCGGCTGCGGGCGGCGAGCGGTTCGAAGACCGAATTGAGCAGACCCAGACCGAAGGCGACCAGATAACGCGGATAGCGCGTCACATTCAACAGAAAGTCCTTCATCGGCGAGGGCGGGCCGCAGAATCGCAGGGCTACTCTGCCGCCCGAAGGCCCCGGTCGGGATCCGCCCCCTTCATCGGCCCTCTGCTCTCCCATGCAACTCCATCAGTTTCGCCATTCCGCCTTTTGCGAAAAGGTGCGCCTGATCCTGGCGTTCAAGGGCCTTCATCCCGAATTCATCGAGGTGGTGCCGGGCATGGGCCAGGTGGCCCTGTTCCGCCTTTCCGGCCAGCGTCAGGTGCCGGTGTTGGTGGATGGGGAGGAGGTGGTGGCCGATTCCACTGAGATCGCCCTGCATCTGGAACAGCGCCATCCCCTGCCGCCCCTGTTGCCGGCGGAGGGGACGGCCCGGGCCCGGGTGCTGCTGCTGGAGGACTGGGCGGACACGGCCCTGGCCGCCGGAGCCCGCCAGGCCCTGTGGCAGGCCGCCGCGGCCGATCCCGTTCTGCGCTCCGCCCTGCTGCCGGAGGCCACGCCAAGCGCCCTGCGCCGCCTGGTCGGCGCCCTGCCGGGTGGAGTGTTGTCCCCCGTCAGCGACACCGTGCGCGAGGTGTTCAGTCCCCTACAGGCCAGCCAGTTGCGTCGCAATCTCGACCAGCTTTTAGTCCTGCTGCGCCATTCCCCCTACCTGGAGGGGGAGCAACTCACCCTGGCCGATCTGGCAGTGGTGGCCCAGTTGTCCCTGCTGCGTTTCGCCGCCAATGCCGGTGCCCCCCTCGCCGGCCGGGGGGTGCCAAGCATCGGCGACAACCCGCTTTATGGGCCGCTTTTCGCCTGGCGCGACAGGATCCTGGCGCAAGTGGGAGGGGGCTGAACCATGGCCGATCCCCTATTGCGGGAGCTGGATCATTACGTGGTTCTTGAGCCCGCCGGAAGCGAGCGCATCCTGACGGCGGTCGAGACCCTGGCTTGGCTGGAGGGCCATCTCGAGGCCCTGGCCACCGTGCCCACCGATCTGGCTGATCTGGCGGATGCGGCGGCCCGGGCCCGGCGCCTGCTCGACACCGCCTGTGAACTGGAGTTGGGGCCGGGTCGGGCCATTCGTTGGTTCGCGGTGCGCCTGGAGCCTCCGGGCCTGCCCCGGGGCTGAGTGCCATCGCGCCAGCCCCTTTCCCCTAGGAAGGCTCTGGATCACCCAGGTCGGCTACCTCGTGGTTGACCGAGACTCCTTGGCGACTCCTTGGTCTGGCTTGATGGCGATTGACGCGCCCGTGGTTGTCCAGGCCTTCGCTGGTTTTTGCCTCAATTCAGAGAGGGCCGCCATTGGCCCTCCTTGTCGATGAGGGAGGCTGGCCCCTCGGGGGCGGTCTTGGGTGCCCGAAGGATGCTGGGCAGGGCCTCGATCACCCGCTGGGCCACCGCTTCCGGCGGTTCGTCCCCCTGCTCCACCCGCAGGTCGGCCTGGGCATAGAGGGGCCGGCGCTCGTTCAGCAGGGCCGTCAGCCGAGCGGCGGGGTCGTCGGTTTCTTGGAGCAGGGGTCTGGCGGTGGGGTCGGCCCGCAGGCGCCTCAGCAGCACGGCCTCCGGGGCATCCAGCCAGATCACCACCCCCTGGCGCAGGTGGCCCCAGTTGACGGGCTGGGTCACCACACCGCCACCGGTGGCGACCACGAGGGAATGCCAAGTGGCGATGCCATTGAGGACCGCTGTCTCCAGTTGGCGGAAGCCCTGCTCTCCGTCTTGGGCGAACACCTCGGGGATCGGGCGCCCGGCGGCCTGTTCCAGGGCGCTGTCGGCATCGACGAAGCGATAGCCAAGGGCCTGGGCCAGGGGCCGACCCACGGCGCTTTTGCCGGCGCCCATCATGCCCACCAGGTACACATTGAGTCCCGCCAGGCGAGCGGCCAGCAGGGGGATGGGCCCCGCGGGTTCTTGATCCGTGACCCGGCTGGGTGCGGTTGGGTCTGCTTCGGGGACTTCGGTGTCGGCTGCGGGCTCCTCAGGCATGGGGCAAACGATCAGGCGATTCCAAGGTTTCTAAGTCCCCTGGGCCCGGATCCCATGGAGCCATGGAGCAAGGCGCGAATCGGCGCCGATGACTCAGCCTTTGCGGGTTTCACGCCCCCGTTCCGAGGCCCCCTGGTCTCAATCCGAGGCAAAGGTCGCCGAACCGAAGGATGTCCTGGCCGTTCCCACGCCCCCTTCCCCTGGAGTCTGGTCTCGAATCCCAGCGCCCAGGGGCAAGGCTCAGGCCGAGGGCTCGCCGCCACGGTTGTGGGTGCCAGGGTTCAGGGCCCGCCGGTGCTGGGGGGCGAAGGCATGAGGTTGGTGCTGTTGGCGCCGAACCGCCGGGCCAGGGCCCGCAGGGGCACCTCGTTGAGGCTGTCGGCGGGCAGGCCGAACAGGCGGGCCAGGCAACGCTTCACCACCACCTCACTGTCATCGCCGAAGCGGCCCGCCAGCAATTCCGTCACCACCCCCAGCCCCCGCCCGGTGCGGTCCGTTTCCTCCACCAGGCACTGGCTGGTGGGTCGCGCCAGCTGGCGGCAGGGATTCACCAAAGTGCGCATCAGATCCGGGTTGCCCCCGGCGGCGGCTTCGACGCAGACCTTGGCCAGGCGTTGCTCGATCTGCGGCCGCAGTAGTTGCAGCATCGGCCCGAGCAGGCTGGCCGCGGCGGGCGCGGGGGCGCTCACCAGGGCTGCGGCGGCCAGGGCGAGCAGGGGGGGCAGATGGCGGGGGCAGGGGGCCAGGGCCAAAAGAGACGCGACGCAGAGAGGCTGTGGCTAGTTTTGCCCCTGGATCGCCCTCCGCCCGCCTAGCCCCATGGACGAGCTTGAAGTCCGTTGGCACCAGGCGATCGCCGAGATTCCCGAGGCGCAATGGGAGGCTCTGCTGCCCTCAGGAGTTGTGCCCGCTTGGGCCCCATCCTCTGGGGGGCAACGCCTTGAGGGACAGCCCCCCCAGGCGTCCGGGGACCCAGGAGCGAGCGACCCCCGGGCGGCGGTGATGGCCACGCCGTTTTTTCGCTGGAGCTGGCTGCATCACCTGGAGGCCAGCGGCAGCATTGCGCCGCGCCAGGGCTGGCAGCCGTGCCATCTGGGGCTGTGGCGGGGCGAGAGGCTGGTGGCGGTGGCGCCGCTTTATCTCAAGGGACACAGCTACGGCGAATTTGTTTTTGATCAGTCGTTTGCCCAGTTGGCAGGCCAGATGGGCCTGCGCTATTACCCGAAGCTGGTGGGCATGAGCCCCTTAAGCCCTGTGGAGGGCTATCGCTTTTTCATCGCCGCCGGCGAAGACGAGCAGGAGCTGACTGCGGCGATGATGGGGGAAATCGAGAGTTTTTGCCGCAGGAATTCCATTTTAAGTTGTAATTTTCTCTATGTGGATCCCCAATGGCGGCCCCTGGCTGAAGCGGCGGGATGTGCGCTTTGGCTGAACCAGCAGAGCTGCTGGAGTGCCGCTGGAGCCGCTGATTTTGAGGGCTATCTGGCAGGCTTCAATGCTAATCAACGCCGCAATATTCGCCGCGAACGCAAGGCCGTGGCCGGCGCCGGTGTTCAGGTGACACCGCTGGTTGGGGAGGAGATTTCCCCCCAGTTGTTGATGCGCATGCACGATTTTTATGCGCAGCATTGCAGCCGCTGGGGAGCCTGGGGCAGCAAATACCTCAGCCCTACGTTCTTCCGCGATGCCCCGATCGCCCTGCGTCGCGATCTGGTGTTGTTCAGCGCCCACCAGGGGGATCCCCATCGGCCCCTGGCGATGTCGATGTGTGTGCATAGCTCCGCCGGGCTTTGGGGCCGTTATTGGGGCAGTGAGGTGGAGTTGGACCACCTCCATTTCGAGGTTTGCTTTTACGCTCCCATTGAATGGGCGATTTCCCGGGGCGTGCGGCGTTTTGATCCGGGAGCTGGCGGCAGCCATAAACGGCGTCGCGGTTTTCTGGCCGAACCCCGGGCCAGTTTGCATCTGTGGACCCAGCCCGACTTTGATCGTTTATTGCGCCGCTGGCTGCCCCAGGCCAATGCGGAAATTTTGGAGGAGATCGAGGCGATCAACGCCGAAATTCCCTTTGTGGCCCGCTCGCCTGAGGGGCCCCAAAGGGACTAGGGGGCAAGCCGTGAGTGAGCTCGGTTTGTGCTGGTTGCAGGCCTTCGATAGAGGCTTGCCGAACCAGGCTGTGGAGACGCAGGCCTGGGGCTGTGCCTCACCCAGAGGCCTGCTGCCCGAGGCGGCGGCGCAGGCTCCGGCTATAGCCAAAGGCCATACCAGCCCCAACCAAGGGCAGGGGCGCGGGAGGTCTCAGATATGACATGACAGCCATTGTCCTCGTACCTCGGGTCTAACAAATGCATAAAAAAATCCCTTAGTCACCCCTCGATTGATCGGGCGACTAAGGGGAAAAGAATTCAACCTGGATTCAATGCCGGCAAAAATGGCTTGGCTTCAGACCGAGGCTTGCTGCCCCAGGGTGCGGCGGCGCAGGCGGCGGCTATAGCCGAAGGCTATGCCAGCACCGACCAGGGGCAGGGGTGTGGGAACCGCTTGGGTGCCGTTGATTTTCCAGAGGGTGGATGATGTGGCATTACGGCTGAAGAGCTGGCCACCGTTGTTTGTGGTGAGGGTATCTGTTTTACAGGTACCAGAGCCATTGGTGCAGCTGTTGGCCGAGGTGTTCCAAGTGATCAGGTTGGTCGTGCCAGGTGTTTCAGCGGCTGTGGAGGCGCCGAAGGTAATCCCTCGGTTGGTGGTGGTGGTGACGTTACCTGCCACCAGAAGATAGGTTTTGCCGGAAGCCAGTAAGTAGCTGCCCAGGTTGGTTCCAGAAAAATTAAAAGTCGAGTAAGCGTTCGTGCCTGTAAGCGGAGGGGTGAAGTTAAATGTATTACTTACCAGAGGTGCGCCAACAGGAGTGTAAAGCTGGGTCGCAGCAGCACCAGATCCAATGATGCTGGATGGTGTGGCTTCGTAGAGAAAAAAGCCAATGTCGCGAGCTCCAGCTTGATTATTGGCGTTAATTTGTAAACTTGCATCATTCAGGTAGAAGGAATTAGTCACTACCAATGGAATGCCAACGCCATTGTTGGCCCCTGTGCCGCTTCCGGTGGTGGGATCAAATTTATTGGCAGCGGAGCCAGAGTTGCTAGTGGTCGTATTGGCGGTCAAAAGGTTGTTGGTGTTGTCAACAATCACCAACGCTCGAGCCGAGGGGACATGGCCCAAGGTGGCGCCGAGCAGCAGGGCAGGCAGCCAAACCTTGGGACTGCGGGCCATGGAGGCCGTAAGGGCAAGAAGATTGTCGACCGCCATGGGAAATGAGGATGTAGAGAAAATCCCGAAGCCCTAGGCTTGCGAGAACGTGTCTTCAGGATCTTACCAGAGATAGGAAGAAAACCTTGATCTCTTGTTAAGTCTTTTGGGACAGGCTCGATACCGGGTCCTGGCGGCACCTCTCCCTGGGGTTGGACCCGGGTCAAAAGGGGCTTGTGGCAAGAGGGCCGTGTGGTGGTCCCGTCCAAGCTGGAAGGTCGAGGCATGCCCAACACAACGTCCATGCCCAAGGTCCATGCCCAAGGTCCATGCCCAAGACCCAAGACCAAGACCAATGAGCACTCCTTAACGCTGTCTCAGGCTGTTCTCGTCTGAGCCAGGTCCCAGCAGTGCCTGATGGGCGAGATCGCTGAATGCGCTCAAGGGTTGAGACGATCGTGCAAGCCGGAACCCATGGGCGGCTTTTTGCCTCGATTCCTGATGGGCGAGCAGGCTCAAGCGGGGCTTTTAGTCGTTGCGATTGTCCTTGCGGGCCTGCTCTGCGTGGCGGCGTTGCTGGGCGATCTGTTTACGGATTTCCTGCTGATGCTGTTTGCGCACTTGCTGCTCACGTTTTTCACGGATTTGGAAGGCCGTTTTCTGGTCGCGCTCGATCTTCCTGATGCTCTGGTCTTTCTCTCGGCTCAAGGCCGCCTTGGTCTGGGTTCGGCGCATCCCTCGAGCCATTGCGATCACCTTGGCGCGCACGCCTTCAAGCAGGGTCCCTTCAGCATTCTTGCGTTTGGCGCCCGAAGCAAAAAAGGCCGCTAAAAGACCGGCACTCACCACAACCTTGGGGGTGCTGTCGACCAAACGACGGCGCAGTTCGGTGGCGGGAGACATGACCTTTGCTGCATAATTAGAATATTGATCATTCGCTTGGCCAAGGGCCTGACGTTGTAATTCTGCCAGGGGTAGTTTGAGTGCCTCGTCGCTGATCTTGGGACTCCACGGATTGGCAGCTAGGCGTTGTTGCAAATCTCGTGCGGAGGTTGCCCCAAGCACAGTTTCCCGGTATTTGACCAACCCCACTTGGGCAGCCCGCAGACTGTCAATGCCATTGGCTTGGGCCGCTTTAAGTGCCCGATAGGACACCAGGCCATGCAACGGGATCAGCAGCAGAAACCCACAGGCGATCGGCACGGCCAACCGTTGCCAACTGCGCAGTCGGGCCATCAGGGGCGCTTCGCCGGGGTCAAGATGGCCGGCGAGCTGCAGGCAAAGGAAAGCCACCAGGGGCAAGCTGGCGTTGTTGATCAGGGCCTGGATCGTGTTGAACCCCCAGGCCGGATCCATCAGTTGCACAGGCAAGATCTGGCTGATGAAGGACACCAGGAACAGACCCGCCAGGGCAAGGGCGGCCATGGCCAGGCTGCGGGCCATGGCCTTGGATGTCATCGGTTCAGCGGTCAGAACAGGTTTGGACATGGAGACCGCTGAGAATCCCGAAAGCTTAAGACAATTGGAATATCCCTCTTGTTCCCCTCGGTCCGGCCGCTGGGTGGGTGCTGAGAGGCAGGGCCTATGGCTTCCCCAGGATGGAGAGCTGCTGGTGGGGCTTGGATCGCTCTGGCTCTCGGCCCGCCCAAGCAGGTGCGGCGAAGAATTCTCTGGATCCCCCAAGTCGGCCGCTAGCTGGCTGGCTCGTACTTTGTCTTGACCATCCCTAAGGATGGGCTCGATGGCCCAGATGGCCTCCAGGTTGTCGCCGAAAACTCCTGTCCGCCCCTTGATGGCGATTTCCGCGTTGGTGGTTGACCAGACCCTCCCTGAGGAAACGCCGAATTAAGATGCATCAATGCTGACTTCCGGTCATCCCCAAACTGCCGCTGCCCGGTCTCTGGCCGACCCGGCTGCCGCTGATCAAGAGCCTGGGGGCTCAGACGCGGAGTCTCCTCACAACATCTCGAACCGATTCAGCCTGGATGAGCATCTCTCCCAGCGCTTCATCCAGCTCGATCCCTCGGGCTACTTTCTGATCAAGGTCGACACCGTTGCCGGTGAGCTCGTGGCCGAGCACTACGGCAACGGCATCGACGAGCGGGGCCTGGCCACTGATCCTGAAACAGGCGAAGTGTTGGCCTGTCGGGGCAGCTTGCCGAGGCAACCCCTGGCGATCTATCGGGGCCGCAGTGCCAAGGAGTTGGGCATGGCCCTTAGCGAAGGCCCCGAACCCCACCCCCTCAGCCGACTGGATCATGCCCTTTATCTGGGCCGTGAACTGCAAAAAGCAGAGATCTGCCTGGCCCTGGGATTGCCCTACGTTCAGGATTAGCGCTTGCACCTCGAGGCCAACTCCGGAGGGCTTCAGGCGTTCGCTGAAAACGCCAGCAACCACCGGTTTTTAACCTCCCAGCCAGGCACAAAACCCTGAGTGGGATTGGGCTGTTTGCCCCCGTTTGGAGGGGTTGATCGGGTCGAGTGTGGGTTGTTGACGAACGCTTAAGCCGGCTGCAGTTCCCGCGGTGCTTCGGCCGTGGCGTTGGGTGGTTCGGGGGGCAGAGCCGCCAGCTGTTCCTGAATCTCGCGGGTCACGACACTGCGGTACTCCTGGAAATGCTCGTTGTGAGCCAGGGTCACCAGGAACTGCTCCAGGTTGTCAGGATTGCGGCGGGCGATCTTGGCCAGGGAGCTCCAGAAGCGCCAGCGGGTATCGCGCTGGAACCCCTGCCGCCAGATGACGATGGATAGCGCTCTGATGTCTGTCCAAGTGGGCAGGCTTGCCTTGCCGAGGGCTGCTGACTTGACGTATTGCTGCCAACGGGGTTTTCCGACCTTAGTGTAGTAATGCGTCACCCGATCGATGTAGGCATTTGGCTCGTAAAGACGGCAAAAAGCGTTGACGTATTCGTTGGCGATGTCGCGGATGGGACGGGTGGGGACAAAATTGAGCAGGTTGGTCTGATTCACCCCTTTGGCGTCGGTCTTTTCCTGGATCAGACGACCTTCTTTCTCGAGACGGTGCCAGAGAGCCGTGTTGGGCAGAGCCTGCAACATGCCCATCATGGCGGCGGGAATGCCGGTGCGACTGACAAAGGTGACGATGCGATCGCCCGCTCCAGCTTTTTCGCCATCGAAGCCGATGATGAACCCGGCCATCACGCGGATGCCGTAGGAGGTGATCCGATCAACGGATTCTTCCAGGGAACTACGGGTGTTCTGATGTTTGCCAGCGATCGAGAGACTGGCCTCGTCCGGGGTTTCGATGCCGAGAAAAACGCTGTCAAAGCGGGCCTCGGCCATCATCTCCATCAGTTCATCGTCGGACGCCAGATCGACAGAGGCTTCGGTGGCAAAGCTGAAGGGATAACCTCGCTCGATCTGCCATTGCTTCAGGGCCGGTAGCAGTAATTTGGCGTTGCGCTTGTTGCCGATGAAATTATCATCCACAAGAAAGATGGAACGGCGCCAACCGAGGTCGAAGAGCTTTTGCAGTTCAGCGATCAGTTGCTCGGGGGTCTTGGTGCGTGGTTTGCGACCATAAAGAACAATGATGTCGCAAAATTCGCATTGAAAAGGGCAGCCCCGCGAGAACTGCACACTCATCGAATCGTAGGCATCCAATTCCAGAAGGTCGAAGCGCGGAACCGGCGTTGAGGTGACATCGGGCTTTTCGCCATTGGATGTGAAACGACCTTGTCGTTCTCCTTTTTCAATCGCTTCAACAAACAGGGGCAGGGTGATTTCACCCTCATCAAGAATCTTGAAGTCGGCCAGCTCCAGTTCGGGTGCATCCGGCGTCGAGCTGGCAAAGGGCCCGCCCACAGCCACCGGCAGGCCCCGGGCCTTGGCTTTGCCGATTTGCACCGCCATATCTGCTTTCTGCACGATCATCCCGGAGATGATCACCAACTCAGCCCAGTCCCATTCGGCCTCACTCACCTCGCGCACATTGCGATCCACCAGCTTCATCTCCCACTGCTGGGGGAGCAGGGCGGCCACAGTGACCAGGCCAAGGGGGGGCAGGAGCACCTTGCGATTCACCAACTCCAGGATCTTTTCGTAGCTCCAGAAGGTCTTGGGGAATTCGGGGTAGACGAATAGCGTGCGCATGCTGGAGCCGACGCTCCGAAGTGGAGCAAGACTAAGGCGTCCGGTTCGGTGTCGCCGCTGCCGCCCAGACGGTTTGCGTCCCGCGCGAAGGCGCGCATCTGCTTTGTAGGGGCGCATCTGCTGTAATGGATGCGATTTCCGCTGGATCCACCCATGGGTGTCGCCTACTACCTGGCCCTCGTGGGCGCTGGTCTCGTCACCGCCTATCTGGCCGCCGTCGTCCTGCGTGGGGTCAAGCTGATCTGAGTCCCAGTTGCCAGCGGCGGGCCAGTTCCTGGAGGCCGACGGCAAGCCCGACGGACCCCAACACCATGAAGGTGGTCGTCAGCCCTTTGACGCTGACCAGGCCTGCTGCCAGCAGACCGCTCAAGCCGCCGCCCCCTAGAAAGGCGATCTGGCTCAGTCCTGCCATTCTTCCCCTGAGTGCCATCGGGGCTCCCATCTGACCGATCAGGTTGGTGCCCGCCAGCAGGCCAGCGGTGCCGGCACCGATCAGAAACGCCATCGCTAGAGAAAGGGGTTCTCGCCAGCCGATCCCAACGGCGCTGGCACTCCAGGCCATGCCCAATTGGGCCAGGGCCGTCAGCACCGTGCAGCCCCCCAGCAAAACACCTGGGCGGGCGATCAACGTCTGGCTGTTGCGTTGCAGCACCACACCCCCCGCCACGCTCCCCGCCGCCAGCACGCTGGTGAACAGCCCCAAGGCCTGGGGGCTTGGCCCAACCACCGCGCTGGCGATCAGGGGCGCCAGCCCTGGATGGAAAAAACCCACAAGGCAGGCCAGAGCCGTGAAGCGCAGCACATGGCGCAGGGTTGGACCGCAGCCCCTCCAGGCGGCTAGCAGGGAAGCGGTCCGCCCAGCTTGACTGCGTTGTTCCCGATCGAGGTGGGGACGCAGAACCCACGTCACACTGGCGATGGGCAACAGATAGGTGAGAGCATCGATCGCCAGGGCCAAGCTGGGTCCCGCCAAGGCCAGCAGCCAACCGCCCAGGGGGGGACCCACCAGCTTGCCGACGTTGAAGACCACTGAAAAGCTGGCCAGAAAAGGGGCCAGTTGCTCGGGTTCCTCCACCATTAGGGCGCTGTACTTGTTGCGGGAGGTGAGTTCGTAGCTGCTCGCCATTCCCGTCAGCAGGGTGCTGAGCAGCAGCAGGGCCACCTGGCTTTGGCCGTGCAGGAGCGGGATCGCCAGGGCTCCCAGGCTCGCCGCGCCGAAGAGGGCCCATTGCGCCCGGATCAACACCGGTTGGCAGCCGATTCGGTCGGTCAGAACCCCGGCGGGTCCGCTCAACAGCAGGCTGGGCAGGGCAAGCAAGCCGAAATGCAAGGCCAGCAGCAAAGGATTGCTATCGCTCTGAATCAGGATCCAGCCTTTGGCGGTCAGTCCGGCAAAGGAACCAGCGGTGCTCAACCCGGAAGCCACCAGAAAGGTGGTCCGCTGCTGGCGGCGCAGACGCTGCAGAAGGGTGCGGATCAGAAGGGTTGGAACCGGGGAGGATTCTGGCCGGCTCAAGCGTGGGGCCGGCGACTGTCCTTCACGCTTTCAACAAGGGCCCGGGCCCCAACCACTTCGCCCTCCAGGTCATAGGTGTCCGTTCCTGTGAGACGCACCGACACCAGGGTGCCCGGCGCCGCGCTCAGTCCCCCCTCCCCCGGACGCACCCGCACTTCCCCATCCACTTCAGGGGCGAAACGGGCGCAGCGCCCGATCATGGCGCCGCTGCCGGGGTGTTCCTGCTCGATCAACACATCCACGATGCGACCCACCCAGGCGGCGTTGCGGGCGGCAGCGATCGGTTGCTGCAGGGCCATCAGCCGGTCCTTGCGCTCCAGGGCCACTTCGGGATCGACCGGATCGGCCAGGGTCGCCGCCGCCGTGCCCTCCTCGGGGGAGAAGGCAAACACCCCCACATGGTCAAAGCGATGCTCGGCCACGAAGTTCAACAGATGCTGGAAATGGGCCTCGGTTTCACCGGGGAAGCCCACGATGAAGGTGGTGCGCAGCACGGCCTCGGGCAGTTCGTCCCGGATACGGCGCAGCAGACCATCGGTGACCTCCGCCTGCCAGGGGCGATTCATGGCCCGCAGCACCTCCGGGTGGCTGTGTTGCAGGGGCAGATCCAGGTAGGGGAGCACGTTGGGCACCTCCCGGAAGGCCGCCAGCACCTCGGTTGTCAATCCGGTCGGATAGGCGTAATGGACCCGGATCCAGGGGATCTCGACCTCCCCTAGGGCCCGCAACAGATCGGCGAGGCGGGGGCGACCGTAGAGATCAAGTCCGTAGTTGGTGGTGATCTGGCTGATCAGGATCAGCTCCTGCACCCCCTGGGCGGCCAGTTGCTGGGCCTCGGCGACGATCGATTCGATGGGCCTTGAACGTTGGTCGCCCCGCAACTTGGGAATGATGCAGAAAGCGCAGCGGTAGTCACAGCCTTCGGCCACCTTGAGATAGGCCACGGCCTCACTGGTGGTGCGATAGCGGGGCAGGTGCTCGTCGGCCACGAAGGTGGGCACCGGGCTCACCTGGTTGACCCGTTCCCCGGCCTGGACCCGATCCAGCACACTGACGATGTGTTGGTAATCGCCGGTTCCGACGATCGCTCTCGCCTCCGGCAGGGAGTCGAGAAGTTCCTCCTGGAAGTGTTGGGCTAGGCAGCCGGAGATGATCAGTTCCTTGCCCTGTTCGGCCAGCTCCACCAGGGTGCGCACCGATTCTTCCCTGGCGTCCTGGATGAAACTGCAGGTGTTGACCACCACCAGTTGGGCTTCGCTTTCATCGGCGCTTACCCCGTAGCCCGCCTCGGCCAGCAGGCCCAGCATGTGTTCGGTGTCGACGCGATTTTTTTCGCAGCCCAGGTGGGCAAAGGCCACGGTGGGTTTTTTAAGCGTTGTTTCACCGGTGTCAGCGCCGCTGCCGGTGGTGGAGACGGGGCCAGGGGCCATGGTGAAATCCGGAGGCGGGCAGGACTCCCACCCTATGGAATCAGGGGCTGCGACAATGGCCACACCGTCTTCGCCTGCCCGTGACCTCCAGCAGCCTGGCCAGCCGCCTCAATGAAAGGCGACGTCCCGAGCCCTCCCGTCGTTGGCTGCGGGTCGCCATGGCGGTGTTGGCCACGATCGGAGCCATCGACACCGGCGTCATCACCCTCAAGCGCTGGGGGTTGTTGGGGCCGATCCTTTGTCCTGGGGGCAGCGGAGACTGCGACAAGGTTCTGAATAGTGTCTGGGGTTCCCTGTTCGGCCAGCCCCTGGCCCTTTTTGGTTGTCTGGCTTATCTGGCCGTGTTGTTCATGGCCGTGGCACCGCTGGTGCTGCCGGGCGAGGCCCGCGGCGATCTCAACACCCGCAGCTGGTGGGGCCTGGCCTTGCTGACCACGGGCATGGCCGTCTTCAGCCTGGTTCTGCTCAGCCTGATGGTGTTCAAGATCCAGGCCTTCTGCACCTTCTGCCTGCTGTCGGCCCTGCTCAGCATCACCTTGATGGTGCTCAGCCTTGTGGGAGGTCCCTGGGACGATCGCGGTCAACTGATCTTTCGGGTCGTGATGACGACCTTGGCCGTGGCGGTCGTCAGCTTTGGTTGGGCCACGGCGGCCGATCGACCCGCCAGTGTGGTGGGCAAGGGCATGCCCCTGCCTGTCGTTGCGGAGAGTGCTCCGGCGGCCCTGGCCCTGGCCGACCAGCTCACCAACAAGGGTGCTGTCATGTACAGCGCCTACTGGTGTCCCCATTGCCACGAGCAGAAGGAACTCTTCGGCAAACAGGCCACGGCCAAGCTCAAGATCGTCGAATGCGCCCCCGATGGTCAAAACAACCAGGCCAAGCTCTGTGCCACCAAGAACATTCAGGCGTTCCCCAGCTGGGAGATCAATGGCAAGATCGAATCAGGGGTCAAGCCCCTGGCCAAGCTGTCCGAGATGATTGGCTACAAGGGCTCCCCCGGCCTCTGAGGCCCGCCGGCTCACCCGGCCTTTGCTTTTCATTCGGTGCCGATGATCGCGCTGGTCCCGATGGCCAGCCCCAGCTCCTGAACCGTGTGCCGTTGCCAGAAGGGCTGGGGTGAAGGGGCATCTTCACGGAAATGCCCCCCGCGGCTTTCGCTACGGAACAGGGCCGCTTCAAACAAAAGTTCCGCCAGCACCAGCCTCTGGCGCAGATCCTGCACAGCCAGGAGTTGTTCTCTTTGGCCCGGCCCCAGTTCCATCGTTAGGCCTGGGGGTAGGCCATGGGCCAAAGCAAAAATCCGATCGGCTTCACACAGCTGGCGGCGTCGGCCCACCTCGCGCCAGCCGAGGGTCAGGGCGTGACCCTGGCGTTCCACCCCCGCCACCTGCCAACAGAGCTTGCGCAGGTCCGCAATCTCAGCCTGGATCGCCCGAGGCTCGGGGCCGGCGGCTTCTCCAAGTGTCGGGGCTTGGCAAGCGGCGGGTTCTGTCCGGGTTGGCAGCGGTTGAAGCTTCAATCCGGCCACGAGTCGGCGGGCAAAGACGAGACATTCCATCAGTGAATTGCTGGCCAGCCGATTGGCCCCATGCACTCCGGTGCAGGCCACTTCACCAACGGCATACAAGCCCGGCACACTGCTGGCGGCCTCGAGATCCGTGCTGATGCCGCCCATCCAATAGTGGGCGGCTGGAGCCACGGGAATCGGATGGGTGGTGGGCTCAAGCCCCAGTTCCCGGCAACGACCCAGAATGGTCGGGAATTGTTTCTCCAGTCGCTCCCGGCCCACCGGGCGCAGATCCAGCCAGAGATGCTCAACGCCCAAGGCTTGCATGCGCCGCGCCAGGGCGCGGCTCACCTGGTCCCGCGGGGCTAGGGGCCCATCCGGGAGATGGTCCACCGGACTGCGGCCGTCGCTTTCACAAAGCAGGGCCCCTTCGCCGCGCACGGCCTCGCTGATCAGAAAATGGGGAGCCCCGGCCAACATGAGGGCGGTGGGATGGAATTGCACGAATTCCAGGTCCCGCACCCTGGCCCCTGCACTCCAGGCCATGGCCACACCATCGCCACTGGACTGGGTCGGGTTGGTGGTGTGGGAGAAGAGGTGTCCGCCACCGCCGCTGGCCATCACGACCGCTCCGGCCCGCAACCAACGCAACCGCTGGCCTTCCAGGATCTGTAGTCCGACGCAAACGCCGTTCTCCATCCAAAGTTGCAGGGCGGGGACTCCTTTGGCCTGCCTCAGCAGAGGACGGTTGAGGGTTTCCCGCTCCAGAGCGTCCACCAGCGCCCCGCCGGTGCGGTCTTGGGCGTGGAGCACCCTGCGGTGGCTGTGGGCGGCCTCCAGGGTGGTGCTGAGGCCCGATCCATCCCGGTCGAAGGCCATGCCCAGTTCAAGCAGGCGCTCAACACAGGCCGGCGCTTCCTGCACGAGGGCGGTCACCGCCGCCGGATCGCAGAGGCCAGCCCCCGCCTTAAGGGTGTCGGCGATGTGGCTGGCCAGACTGTCGTCCGAGCGAGTGACGGCGGCGATGCCCCCCTGGGCCCAGCGGCTTGCTGAACGGGGGCTGTCCTGTTTGCTGAGCAGCAGAACCCGAATTTCCGCAGGCAATTCCAGGCAGGTCATCAGTCCGGCGGCGCCGCTGCCGACAACCACCACGTCCCATTGATCCGCCAGGGAGGATGCCATTGCAGGGCCGAGCTATCGGCGAGCCTATGGGAGCGCCCGGATCTTCAGCGCCGAACATCATCGAGGCTTCGAGTCAGCCGACAAAAAAACCACCGGTATGTCACCCGGTGGTTGTCTTATGAAGCCTCGGTGGGCTGGGCTACTCAGCGATAAACACCATCGTTGATGCGATCAAACCCTTCGTTGAGGGCAATCGATGGATTGGTGACCGTGAAGTTGTCCTTGTACTTTTCAAACAGCTCTTTCTGACGGGAGGTGAGATCGAGTTTCAGAACGTCATCAACGCTTTGATAAGGGCCGCCAAGCACGATCTTGCCCGCCAGGGTCGGATACATGCCCGGGTACTGCTGGAACCGGCGCACCGACGAATTGTTCAGATCGACTTTGCCTGCCGACTCGGCGATCTTGTCATCGGCGACGTTGCGCCGTTCGAGGGCCAAGGCTGGCTGGGGCAGCAGCAGGGTGACGAGCAGGCCGGCGAGCACGACGCCGCTCATGAGCCAGGCAAGCAGTCGTTTCATCACGACAGACTCCTTGAAAGTGGGGAAGGGAAGGCAGGACAGGACCGAATCCCGGAAGGGGCGATCTAGTCACAACGTTACAGAGCTTGCCGGACCCAACCCCGGACGGATCACCGCCTTTCGCAGTTCTTCAGATCAGGCCGCTCAGGCTGGGGGCTAGTAAAGCCGCAGCCAGAAAGAGTCCGTCGACGATCAGGGTGGTGGCCAGCGTTGCGGCTGCCACCCGGCCGGCGGGCCCCATGGGCCAGAGCCAGGAGCCAATGGCTAGCAACCCCATCCCGCTCAGGGCCAGCGCGACCAGCCCGAGTGGCTCCAGAACCGCCACGCCGGCCTGCTGCAGAAGCAGTCCAGCTTCGCTGACAGGGGCCTGCACCACCGCGGGCCAGAGCTGAATCACGCCGGTCAGGGCCATCACCCCATCAGTGGCGGCCGTGCCGAGCAGGGACGCGAGGTAAAAGGCTCCGGCCAGGCGCCAGCGGCCCCCCAAGCCCCCAAGGGCCAGGGGCAAGGCGAACCCCTCAATCGGCAGATGCCAGACGGGATGGATCCGCCACCAGCCCCAGAACAGTGATCCACCCAGCCAGCTGCCGGCGAATCCGACCAGCAGGGCACCGAAGTCACGCCATCGGCCTTGGCCCCGGCGCTCAAGGGTCACGCCAAGGAGCGCCAGGACGGAGGTGAACAGGGCCGCCGTCATCGGAGAGGCCCGCACCCAGGGCGCCTGAAGAAAGACGGGCAGAAAAACCAGAACAGCAGCGACTGCAGGCAGGATCAACCTGTCGGGGATCCCATCGCCCCAGGCCGTAAGCAAGCTGGGGAGAGCAGCCCTGGGGGGGCGGGCTGGGGCACCGATCACCAGGGTTGTGAAGAAAGTTGTCCAAGGTTAAAGGCCTGGGTGGCGCGAGTGCTGGCGCCCTGCCATGGGACGCCATAGGGTCGGGCCATTCCCATTCCCTCCGGTGCATGACTTCCCCTTCTCCCGCTGAGGCCTTGCCCCTCCTGCAGGAGTGTTGGCACGCGATTGTCCTCGGGGTGGTTCAGGGCTTGACCGAGTTTCTGCCGATCAGCAGCACGGCCCACCTCAAGGTGGTACCAGTGCTGTTGGGCTGGGGAGACCCTGGGGTGGCTTACACCGCCGTGATCCAGTTGGGCAGTATCGCGGCCGTAATTGCCTACTTCCGCGACGATCTAGCTGACGTGATCCGTTCTGTGGGTCGGGCGTTTCGCGAGGGACAGTGGCGAGAACCCTCGGCGCGCCTGGGGTTGGCGATCGCCCTGGGCACCGTACCGATCCTGATCGGCGGACTGGCTCTGAAGAAACTCGTGCCCGATTACGACCATTCTCCCCTGCGCAGCCTGACCTCAATCGGGGTGGTGTCCATCGTCATGGCCCTGTTGCTGGGCCTCTCTGAGTTGATCGGATCCCGACGCCGCCGGCTCGCCGAGGTCCAACCTCGTGATGGACTGTTGGTAGGGGTGGCCCAAGCTCTGGCCCTCGTGCCCGGTGTATCACGTTCCGGCAGCACCCTCACCGCCAGTCTTTTCGATGGCTGGCAGCGTCCCGATGCCGCTCGCTTCTCGTTTTTGCTTGGGATTCCGGCCATCAGCCTGGCGGGTTTGGTCGAACTGAAAGACGCCCTGGCCAGCCCATCCCATGGCGGGGCCTTGCCCATGCTGTTGGGGGTTGCCACGGCGGCCGTGGTGTCCTGGTTGGCGATTGCTTGGTTGCTGCGCTTTTTGCAGCACAACAGCACCTGGCTGTTCGTGGCCTATCGGTTGCTGTTCGGCCTGGTCCTGCTGCTCGGCTTCCGTGGCGCCGAACAGCTAGCCCACTGACGTCCCCAGCAGGCTCAGGCGCCGTGGGCGCCTCGCTTCGCCAGACTGGGTTGCCCTGGCCTTGAGATGCGGTGTGGAATGAGCTGCCGGCTGGCATCGTCCTGGAAGATCCCGGGGCACCTTCCCCCGATCGCCTGCCCCAGCCCGCAGTGGTCGTCAGCGTGGAGGCGGGATCGATCGGTGAGGAGCTTGGCTTTCAGCCGGGTGATCGCCTGCTCAGCGTCAATGGGGTGCGGCCTCGCGATCTGATTGATTTTCAGATGCTGGTGGGCGAGGAGGAGCTTCGCCTGGAGGTCGAGGATCCAGCTGGTGAGATCCATGTGATCGAACTGGAGAAGGACGCCGATGACGGCCTTGGTCTGGCCTTCAGCGAGGCCTTGTTCGATGGTCTGCGGCAGTGCAACAACCGCTGTCCCTTCTGCTTCATCGACCAACAGCCTCCCGGCCATCGGCGCAGTCTTTACCTCAAGGATGATGATTACAGGCTGAGTTTTCTCTACGGCTCTTACCTCACCCTCACCAATCTCAGCGCCTCCGACTGGCAGCGCATCGAAGCCCAGAGGCTCTCGCCGCTTTACGTCTCAGTTCATGCCACCGATCCAGACCTGCGCAGCCGACTGCTGGTCAATCCCCGTGCGGCACTGCTGCTCGAGCAATTGCGTTGGTTCTCCGAGCGTCGGCTGCAGATCCATGCCCAGGTGGTGGTCTGTCCGGGGTTGAACGATGGCGAGGCCTTGAAACGCACCCTTCAGGATCTGGCCGGTTTCGCCGAAGGGGATTGGCCGGCCGTGCTCTCCACCGCCGTGGTGCCGGTGGGCCTGACCCGGTTCCGCCCGGCCCACGACCGCCTCAGGCCCGTGAACCAGGCGGACGCCCTTGCGGTGATCGGCCAGGTGGAGGCCCTGCAGGGCCAATTCCAGCGCCAACTGGGCAGCCGCTTTGCCTGGCTGGCTGATGAGTGGTACCTGATCGCGGGTCGGTCCCTGCCTCCTCGCACCGACTACGAAGACTTGCCCCAGCGTGAGAATGGGGTTGGAAGCATTCGCGGCTTTCTGGAGGAACTCGATCAGGCCACCGCCCAGCTGCCCCCGGCTCTGGCCATTCCACAGAGCCTCAGCTGGGTGGTGGGGGCTGTCGTGGCCGGGGCTCTGGCGCCGGTGGTGGATCGTCTCAATCGGGTGGATGGGCTGGATTTGAGGCTCTATGGGCTCCCCAGCCCTTACTGGGGACAGGAGCTGGTGGTGACTGGCCTACTGACCGGGTCTGATCTGATTGAGGGTTTGCAGGGGCGCGACCTGGGCGATCGGTTGCTGTTGCCAAGGCTGATGTTGCGCCAGGGGGAGAGTGTGTTTCTCGATGACATGACCCTGGAGCAGTTGCAGGACCAGCTGCCGGTGCCGATCCAGCCGATCGGCAGTGCGGAAGAACTGGTGGCCTTCTGCATCGGCACCCCCCCTGACCTTGCCTAAGCTCAGCCGGTTCGATGATGGTCAAGTGGGTCGCCAGGTTTCGATTTTTGCGGCCCTTACCGTTGTTCCGGTCCTGATGGCCGGTTCGGTTCGAGCTCAAACGTCGCCGGCGCTTGGGCCGTTGCCCCAAGCCGGTGGGGTGGTGGGTGCTTCAGCTCTGGAGCCCCAAAAGGCTTTGCCACGGGCCCCCCAGGTGAAGGGAGCGCGGCCCCGGGTCAATCCCAGCCTGCTTCCCCCCGCAGCCACTGTGCTGCCCTCCAACGATCCAGAGCTGGCCGCCCCACCGCCCCTGGTCTTGCCGGTGAAGCCCAGCCAGGTGCGCATTCGTGAGTTGCGCCCCCTGGGCCTTGTTGAAGTCGAGACCATCGCCGAGGTCAACAATCCCAATCTCAAGGCGCTGGCGATCCAGGTTGAGGAGGCCCAATCCCTGCTTCGGGCTGAGATTTCCCGTTGGTATCCAAGCGTTCAGCTCGGCGCCTCCCAACTGCCGGCCTATTCCGCCAGCCAGTCCTACCGGCCCTCGGTGTTCAATAACACAATCACTGGATATTCCACCAACTCGATCACGGCCATGGATGCCGTGCTCAAAGCCAGTTGGGCCTTGATTGATCCCCAGCGCACACCCCGCATCGCCGCAGCCCGTGATCGCTATGAGAAGGCCAAGAACGCCTATCTGATCGGTCTGCGGGATCTCAGATTGCAGGCGGCTGAGGCCTATTTCGACCTGCAATCCGCTGACGAGCAGGTGCGGATCGGTCAGGAATCGGTGCGGGCCTCCCTGGTCAGCCTGCGGGATGCACGCTCCCGCTTCCAGGCCGGCGTGGCCACCAAACTTGAAGTGCTGCAGGCGGAAACCCAGCTCGCCCGCGACCAACAGCTGCTCACCAATGCCTTGACGGGCAATGGTCCTTCGGGTCCGGGTCTTGGCCAGTCGGATGCCCGCCGCCAGCTGGCCTCCCTGCTTTCCCTGCCCCAGGACATCACTCCCATGGCGAAAGACCCTTCGCGGGTGGTGGGGGCCTGGATCCCCTCCTTGGAGGAGAGCATCATCGCCGCGTTTGCCTATCGCGAAGAACTCGATGACATCCTATTGGATATTTCAATTTCCAATAGTGAGGCGAATGCTGAATTGGCCGCATCCCAGCCTTTGCTCAGCATTGTCAATACTCTGAGCGGCACCCATTCCTACGGGTCAAATTACACCGACTATGTGAATAGTTCCAACATCCCCCCCAACTCTCAAAATTCTCTCAACCAGACCAATTGGAGTGTCGATAATGCCATAGGCCTCAATCTTAGCTGGACCCTCTTTGATGGCGGCCGTGCCCGGGCTCTTTATCGCCTCAACAAGCAAAAGGCCAATGAGAGTCGTTATCGCTTTGCCCAGCGCCGCGACCAAATACGCCTAGAGGTGGAGCGGAGCTTCTATGAGCTCCAGCGTAACAACCTCAACATCGCCACCAATGCCCAGGAGGTGCTCTCCACTCGTGAATCCCTGCGCCTGGCCCGACTCAGGTTCCAGGCGGGTGTCACCACCCAGCGGGAGGTGGTCGACACCCAGCGCGACCTGACCCAGGCCGAGGTCCGCTATGCCCTGGCGATCTCCACGTATAACAAGAGTCTTGCCGACCTGCGCCGTCGCACTGGCCTCGATCAGATCGCGCTCTGTCCCCGTCCCTCCTTGCCAGATCGTCGCCCGTCAACCTCGGGCATCGACAACGTTCCGGTCGAATTGCAGCCGGTGATCCCGGCCTGTGCCGCTTCCTTCTTTCGTGCACCGGGGAGTCAGGCCTCATCGCCTCCATCGCCTTGACCTCCCTCGTGGTCGCCCAAAAGCCCCTCTCACTACTGGCGATTCTTCGCCTGGGACTGTTTCAGGCCTGCCTGGGGGCCTTGGCTGTCATTTTCGCGGGTCTGTTGAACAGGGTCATGCTCAGTGAGTTGGGATATCCCGGTTTGCTGGTCGGGGGTGCCCTTGCCTTTGAGCAGTTCATGGCGCCCTCCCGGGTGCTTTTTGGTCAGATCTCCGATGGCTACCCGCTCTTTGGTCGTCGCAGGGTTCCCTACGTCCTCTTCGGCACCCTGCTCTTCAGCGGGCTTGCCGCGGTGGCGGTCCCCCTTATTTTTCAGGTGGCGCGCCTGCTCCATGCCGGCAGTCAGCCGCAGCTTGGTCTGGGCATCGCCGCCTTGTGCGGCCTCTTTGCCGCTTACGGACTTGCCATCGCCCTGGCCACCACCCCCTATCTCGCCCTGGTCATCGATCGCACCAACGAAGTCGAGCGCCCCAGGGCCGTCGCCCTGGTGTGGTGCATGCTCACCGTCGGCATTGTGGTCGGTGCCATCTTGACCAGTCTCAGTCTGCGTTCTCTCGATCAGGTCAGCGACCCGGCGATCCTTGAGCCTGTCTTGACCCGGTTCATGATCAAGGTCGCCTTGGTCGTGATGGGCCTGACCTTGTTGGCCACCTGGAACCAGGAGATCGGATCTGTGGATGCCGGCCATGGTTCTGTCCCTGCGCTCAGTGGGGCGGGTGCCGCTTCTGGGGGCCTGGACCAGGGCGAGCTGCGTGAAGAGGCGGTCACCTTGCGACAGTCCTGGCGGTTGATCACCTCCAGCCGTCAGGTCTTGATCTTTTTTGCTTTTCTGGTTGCCTTCACCCTCGGCTTGTTTCTTCAAGATCCGATTCTGGAAAGTTATGGCGCCCAGGTGTTCGGCCTCAGCATCTCGGCCAGTACCCAACTCAATGCGTTCTGGGGAGTGGGCACTTTGGTCGGTCTGCTGCTGGCGGGCCTTCTGGTGGTGCCCAGGCTGGGCAAGTTGCCCACGGCCAGGTTGGGTTGCCGTTTGATTGTGATCGCTCTGGTCCTGCTCATCCTCTGCGGCCTGACCCGAAATCCGTCCTTGCTTCAGGCGGTCATGCTGTTTTTCGGACTGGCCGCTGGCATTGCCACGAACAGTGCCCTTTGTCTGATGCTCGACTTGACCTTGCCCCAGGCCGCTGGGGCCTTCGTTGGCGTCTGGGGACTGGCCCAGGCCCTGTCCCGAGCGATCGGCAAGTTGATCGGTGGTGGTCTCCTTGATGTTGGCCGGCACCTGCCTCTGGGCTCGGGCCCTTTCCCTGCCTTTGCCTTGGTTCTTGCCGTGGAGGCCCTCGTGGCCGTAGGCGCATTGGTCCTGCTGTCCTCCCTCAATGTGCATCAGTTCCGTCAGGACACCGCCCGCAGCCTTGAGCGGGTCATGGCGATGGAGATGGGTTGAGATGGCTCCCTCCCTTCCCCCTCCGTTGGATCCCGATCTGCGGGAACTGATCGATGCCGTCGCCGAGCGTCAGCGCCAGGATTTCGGTCATGTCACCTCGGCCAGCAAGGAAGATGGCTCCCTGATCACTACCTGTGATCGTTGGAGTGATGACACCTTGGTGCGTGGCCTTGACCGTCTTTATCCCGGTGAGGGGGTTCTGAGTGAAGAGGGTCAGCGTCTGGTTCCCTCCACCCCCCGTTACTGGGTGGTGGATCCCCTCGATGGCACCACCAACTTTGCTGCGGGCATCCCCTACTGGGCCATCTCCATGGCGCGCTTCGATCAGGGCAAGCCAGATCTCGCCATTCTTGATGTGCCGCCCCTGCGCCAGCGCATTGTCGCCATTCGCGGTCAGGGGGCCTGGCGCAATGGCAAGCCGCTCCTTCCCCCTTCTCGTGTGGCGAATCCCGCCGGTTGCGCCTCTCTGTGCAGCCGTTCGATCGGTGTGTTGCAGAAACTTCCCAATCGCCGCTTCCCCGGCAAGATTCGTCTGCTCGGAGTAGCTAGTCTCAATCTGGTCAGCGTTGCCATGGGACAGACCGTGGCGGCTTTGGAGGCCACTCCGAAAATCTGGGATCTGGCTGCGGCCTGGCTGGTGCTCAGTGAATTGGGTTGCCCGATCCGCTGGCTGCACAACAACCCGGATGGGCTTGTCCAGGGAGCGGACCTAAGCCACACCGACTTCCCTGTTTTGGTGGCGGATCGCCACGAAACCCTGAATCTCTTTCTCCCCTGGGCCGAGGCTTTGTCGACTTAGATTTTTGTTGCTGTCTTCG
>JBEIVL010000032.1:0-23529 GCA_040373885.1 Aphanothece sp. | reverse complement strand
CCAATGGCCGACGAGGGGTGAGCTGCCCTTCCCCGCGATCAAGGTCCACGACTCCGTCACCAAGAGCAAGTGCGACAACCTCTACGGCTGCCGGGAATCGCTGGTGGACAGCATCAAGCGGGCCACCGATGTGATGGTGGCTGGCAAGCAGGCCTTGGTGCTTGGTTATGGCGATGTCGGCAAGGGTTCGGCTCAGTCCCTGCGCGGGCTCGGCGCCACCGTGATGATCGCCGAGATCGATCCGATCTGTGCATTGCAGGCGGCGATGGAGGGTTATCGCGTTGTGCGGCTTGAGGATGTGGTCAAAGATGTAGACATCTTTGTGACCGCCACCGGCAACTTCCAGGTGATCCGCCATGAGCACCTGATCCAGATGAAGGATCAGGCCATTGTGTGCAACATTGGCCACTTCGACAACGAAATCGACGTTGCCTCGCTGAAGCAGTACCCCTGGGAAAACATCAAACCCCAGGTGGATCACGTCATTTTGCCCAGCGGCAACCGCCTGCTGCTGCTGGCCGAAGGACGTCTCGTCAACCTGGGCTGCGGCACCGGTCACCCCAGCTTCGTGATGAGCAATTCCTTCACCAACCAGGTGTTGGCCCAGATCGAACTTTTCACCAAAGGGGCTCAGTACGACAAGCAGGTCTATGTGCTTCCCAAGCACCTTGACGAAATGGTGGCACGCCTCCATCTCGACAAAATTGGCGCCAAGCTCACCGAGCTCAGCCCCCAGCAGGCCGCCTACATCAACGTGCCAGTTGAGGGGCCCTACAAGCTGGAGCACTACCGGTATTGAGCTTTATTGATTAGGCGTTTCCAGTTTCGCAATCCTCTGGATCGCAGGCCAAGACTGATTCTCCCCCGGCTGCCCAGGCGGTCGGGATTTTTTGTGCCCCTGCTTCCCGTGGTGATTGCCCACGGTAAGTTGAATTTCGCCTTTGCTGTGCTAGTTGGCATGCACGAGGCACCGAGGAGGCGATTTCGAGCCTGGCACTCACGGTGGCCTTTAAGCAGCAGCTGGATCGAATAATTTGCTTAACAAGTCCTCTCATGCGAAAGACATCGACGAGCATTTTGCCCTTAGCGATCATCCAGTTGTCGGTCCATTGGCAAGCTCTAGCCCTTCGGGCTAGAGCTTGCCAATGGTCTGGGCTGCCAGCATGTTTATGGTTAAATCTTTTTCCAGTTTATGCTTGAACTGCCATTAGTTGTGCTTCGGGTTCTGATTGTGCAAGTGCTATTTGCTTTTACGTCATTCTTGATTGGCTCTTGTGGCCTGTCTAGGCTCTGGCTCCGATGCCAGCACACTATTGTTAACCACCGTTCCCATAAATGGAGATCTAAGTCTTGGCCCTCGATCTTGTGCAGAAGCTCCCCGAGCTGATCGGCTCGGCGGTCGAGGCCAACCCGGCCGCAGGCTATGCCGCCATCTTCGCGGCCATGTTCCTGGAGAACCTCTTCCCACCGATTCCCTCTGAGTTGATCATGCCCCTGGGGGGCTTCTATGTGCGCGGCGGCCAGCTCGCCCTGGTGCCGGTGGTGTTGGCCGGGCTGCTGGGCACGGTGCTCGGCGCCCTTCCCTGGTACGGCATCGGGCGGCTGGTGAACGAGCAGCGGCTTGAGCGCTGGTTGGAGCGCCATGGCCGCTGGATCGGCATCAGCCCCCAGGAACTGCAGCGCAGCCACACCTGGTTCAACCGCCATGGCACCGCCCTGGTCTTCTGGGGGCGGCTGATCCCTGGCATCCGCACCCTGATCTCGGTGCCGGCCGGCATTGAGATGATGCCGTTCGTGCCTTTCCTGATCTGGACCACGGCCGGCAGTCTGATCTGGACCCTGCTGTTGACCCTGGCGGGGTTCGGGCTTGGTGAGGCATACACCAACGTGGAGGTGTGGCTTGATCCTGTGGCCAAGGTGATCAAGGTGGTGCTGGTGCTGGCCGTACTCGGCTTCGGTGTCTGGCTTGGGCTGCGCATCTGGAAGAAGCGGCAGGACAGTCACTGAGGCCTCCTGATCCCGGTGCCCGCCGACCCAGCCGCTTGCCGGTCACCGTTAGACCATCATTCCCTTAAGGGTCCTGGAAAGGCCTGATTGTCCCCCTCTGCTGGCAGGGGACCGCGCCACACCACCCCAGAGCAATCCCCAAGCAACCCCCAAGCCAAAAGGGCGCCCGGTGAAGGGCCTCCCCTGCTGGCTTCGTGCCGCTTGATGACCTGGCTGCGCGACTGGCACAAGTCCGGCGGGCCTGTTCCGGCGTTCAGGGGCCTTCGCTCCCGACGCCGGTGGGCCCGGGAGCCAGGGCTTCAGAACGGCACTTCTTCTTCGCTGGGGTCACCGCCGCCATAGTTGCCGCCCCCCGCGAATCCTCCGCCCCCTTCGGCATCTCGTTTGCTGCCCAAGAGCTCGAGCCGATCCACCCGGATCACGGGTTTGGTGCGCTCCTCGCCGCTGCTGCGATCGGTCCAGCGGTCCAGCTTGAAGGAGCCGATGATGCCCAGCAGGCTGCCCTTGCGGACATAGTCGGCCGCGACTTGGGCCTGTTTGCCCCAGATCTCGAGGTTGAACCAATCGGGCTCGTCATCCCGACTGCGGCGGTTCACCGCCAAGGTGAGGTTGGCGACCATGCTGCCGGATTCGAAGTAGCGGACTTCGGGATCGCGACCGGCCCGGCCAACGAGGGTGATGGAATTGACGCCCATGGCATCGCTCCTGGGATAAGTGGATCAATGATGCGGCACCCCGGTCGGTGGTCACCAGGCCAGGGTTCCGATTCATGAGTGCCACCCGCTGTCCCACCGGCCACCTTTTCAGCCCCCGGGGCCTGCGGCGATGGGGTTCTGGCGTTGCCCTTGGGGGGTTCGGTCAGGCCTGCCGCCTATGATCCGCCTCCTGCTAGGCCGAACCTTGTGTTTTTTCGTCGCTTCCAGTTCTCCCGCGACATCGGCATTGATCTTGGCACCGCCAACACCCTGATGTACGTGTCCGGCAAGGGCATCGTGCTGCAGGAACCCTCAGTGGTGGCCATCGATCTGGAGCGCAATGTGCCCTTGGCGGTGGGCGATGAGGCCAAGCTGATGCTGGGCCGTACCCCCGGCAACATCAGGGCCGTTCGTCCGCTTCGCGATGGCGTCATCGCCGACTTCGACGCGGCCGAGCAGATGATCAAAACCTTCATTCAGAAGGGCAATGAGGGCCGGGGGGTGGTGGCTCCGAGGCTCGTGATCGGCATTCCCAGTGGCGTCACCGGCGTTGAGCGTCGCGCCGTGCGTGAGGCCGGCCTGGCCGGAGCCCGTCAGGTGCATCTGATCGACGAGCCTGTGGCCGCTGCCATCGGAGCCGGTCTCCCTGTGACCGAACCCGTCGGCACCATGATGGTGGACATCGGCGGCGGCACCACAGAAGTGGCCGTTCTCAGCCTGGGCGGCACGGTTCTCAGCGAATCGGTGCGAGTGGCTGGCGATGAGCTCAGTGAGGCGATCGGTGTCTACCTCAAGAAGGTTCACAACCTTGTGGTGGGCGAGCGCACGGCTGAAGACATCAAAATCCGCATCGGCTCCGCCTTCCCCGACGACGCCCACGACGAAACCTCCATGGATGTGCGTGGTCTGCATCTTTTGTCGGGTTTGCCCCGCACCATCAATGTGCGTGCCGGAGACATCCGCGAGGCGATGGCCGAGCCTCTCAATGTGATTGTCGAGGCCGTCAAGCGCACCCTGGAGCGCACCCCCCCCGAACTCGCCGCCGACATTGTCGATCGCGGCATCATGCTTGCCGGTGGTGGCGCCCTAGTGCGCGGCATCTGCGACTTGATCAGCCACGAGACCGGCATCCTCACCCACGTGGCTGAAGATCCGTTGCTCTGCGTGGTCAATGGCTGCGGCATGGTTCTGGAGGATTACAAGAGACTGGAGCGGGTTCTTGACACTCCTGACTTCGCCCGGCCGGCCGGCTGAACTCCATGCCGGCCTCTCCCTGGCTGCGCCCTGGAGCCGCCCGGTCCCTTCTCCAGGCCTGGCCCCTACTGCTTGGACTGGTGCTTCTCGGCCTGGTTCGATTCTCCAAAGGGGCATTGTTGCTCGATGCCTACGCCCAGTTGAGCCGTCCCTTCTGGCCCGGGACCGCCCAGGGGGAGTGGCTGCGTTCGGC
Organism: Aphanothece sp.; assembly: GCA_040373885.1. Lineage (GTDB taxonomy): Bacteria > Cyanobacteriota > Cyanobacteriia > PCC-6307 > Cyanobiaceae > Cyanobium. Next base: position 19,380 of record JBEIVL010000032.1, on the reverse strand, counting down.
AAGGCGCCTGGAAGATCAGACCAGATTGGCCCAGCTTGAAACCGAAAACCAACGCCTGCGGGGTCTGCTTCAGCTCCAGACCCTCAACCCCAAGCGTCTTTCCGCCCCGGTCATCTCCAGGGTGCCTGCCGGTTGGTGGCAGAAGTTGCTCCTGGGCAAGGGATCCTTAGCGGGAGTCAAGGTGGGGCAGGCGGTGTTGGCCCCCGGCGGCTTAATTGGCCTGGTCAGCGCTGTCACCCCCACGACCGCCTCGGTGACCCTGCTGACCGACCCCACCAGTCGGGTCGGCGTCTGGGTCGCACGCAACCGCCACCATGCTCTGTTGAGTGGATTGGGCACCAGTCGTCCGGTGGTGCGTTTCTTGGAGAAGGATCCCCAGGTGCAGCCGGGGGACGTGGTCTTGACCTCCCCGGCGAGCACCCTGGTGCCCCCCAATCTGCCGGTGGGAGTGCTCCAGTCCATCGATGAGCGCGCTGATCCAGCCCCGGAGGCTGTGGTGCAGTTGATCGCCCCGGTGGATGCCGTCGATTGGGTCCAGATCCTGGTGCCCTGATGACCCTCGCGACGCGCCAACCCTGGCTGCTGCTCTCGATGCTGCTGGTGCCCCTGTTCACCCTGGCCTCGCCGGCCTGGTTGAGCATTGCCGGCATCCCACCCGCTTGGGCCCCTCTCTGGTTGCTTCCCTGGGCGCTTGTGGATGGCCGACTGTCTGGGATGGTGGCGGGCGTCGCGCTTGGCCTGTTGCTTGATTCTCTGAATCCTGGCCCCGTCAGCCAGATTCCTGCTCTGCTGCTGCTGGGTTGGTGGTGGGGAAAACTGGGTCGCCAGGGACCGGCGATTGAACGCAGTTTCAATCTCGCCCTGTTGGCAATGATTGGCACCCTGGGTCTTGACCTCAGTCTGATGATCCAGTGGGCCTGGCGCAGCTGGTTTGGCCTGCGGGGGCTCCAGGAAAGGCCCGCGGCTCGCCTGGCCTTGCCGGGATGGCATGGCACCGACCTGGCCCTGGCGGGGGTTCATGTCCTTGTCAGCCAGCTGCTGCTGGCCGCTGTGCTGGCCCCTGTGTGCTGTTCGTTGTTGCTGCTCTTGTTCCGTCGTCTGCAGACGGCAAGTGGTCGTGGCTGATGTGAGCCGCCCCAGGCGCTGGTGGGGTCCGGGGCTCGTTTTGCTTGGGGTGGCCCTGCTGGCGGCCTGTACCAGGGCGCCGGGACCATCGGCACCGGTCAGCGTTGCTGGGGCGGACCGCCAGATCAGTGTATGGACTTTGGATTTGTCGCCCCGCTTCAATGGCTTTCTGCGCCGGACCATCAGGGACTGGGAGGAGAGCCATCCGCCCGTCAGGGTTCGCTGGACCGACGTTCCCTGGAGCTCGGTGGAACGGAAATTGTTGGCGGCCGTCTTCGCCCGTACGGCACCGGATCTGGTGAATCTCAATCCCCTTTTCGGCGCCAATCTGGCCAGCAAGGGGGGCCTGCGGGATCTGGAGCCCCTCTTGCCACCCGGGGCCGCCGCCAGCTACCTGCCCCGGATCTGGACGGCGGCCCGCCAGGACGGGGCCCAGATCGCTGTGCCCTGGTACCTGACCGTGCGGCTCACCTTCGCCAACAGCAACCTGCTGCGCCAGGCGGGGTTGGCGGCCCCGCCGCGACGCTGGGAGGACGTGCCCGCCTATGCCGAAGCGGTGCGCCGACGCACCGGTCGCTATGCCCTATTTGTCACCGTGGTGCCCGATGACTCCGCCGAACTGATGGAGTCGATGGTGCAGATGGGCGTGCAACTGCTGGATGACCGGCATCGCGCCGCCTTTGTCACTCCCGCCGGCCGCCGCGCCTTCGCCTTCTGGACCGACCTCTATCGCCGCGGTTTGTTGCCGAGGGAGGTGTTGAGCCAGGGTTATCGCCGGGCCATCGAGCTCTATCAATCCGGCGACCTGGCCCAGGTGGCCAGTGGTCCCGATTTTCTCAGCAACCTGCAGACCAATGCGCCCGGCATCGCGGCTGTCACGGCACCCTTTCCTGCCCTTGTGGGGCCTGATGGACGGGCCAATGTGGCGATGATGACCCTTGGAGTGCCCCGCCGCAGTCCGATGGCCGCCGAGGCCCTGGATTTCGCGTTGTTCTTGACTGATGCCGATCATCAGCTGGCCTTCGCGGAAGAGGCCAGGGTGTTGCCCTCGTCCCGTCTGGCACTGCAGCGTCTGCGGCAGCGTCTGGAGGCTGAGCACCCCGGCATCGGCCGCGAGACCCTGGTGCATCGGGCCCGATGGCTGGCCATCACAACTCTCGATCAGGGCGAGGTTTTGGTGCCCCCAACGCCGGGGATCAAGCGGCTGCAGGCGATTCTCTACACCCAACTGCAGAGAGCGATGTTGGGGCAACTGACGAGCGATCAGGCCCTGACTGCCGCGGCTGCCGAATGGAACCGCTATGCGTCGTCCCGATGGCCGGACGCGCGCACCGCCGGCCCAGGGTTGGCCCCTTAACAGAAACCAGCATTATTGCCTGTTAGGGAACAAAATCTTTAATTCCCCGGATCCCATCCGCGCCAGTCGATCCGGGGGATGACCCGGGGGAGCGTCAGAGGGTAAGGTTGCGATTCTTCATCCGGACGTTCCCGGTGTGTCGCCCATGGCCGTGGAGGATCTTCCCCAGCAGTCACGGATGTCGGAAGGGCCTGGCGACGAAGAGTCCCCGTTGCCCAGCCAGGAGCGCTCGGATGCTCCCACGTTGCTGGTGGTCGACGATGAACCCGCTGTTCGTCGTGTCCTCGTGATGCGCCTGCAGCTGGCGGGCTATCGGGTGGTGTGCGCTGAGGACGGCGACGAGGCTCTGGCTGTCTTCCACAGGGAGCAGCCCGATCTGGTCGTTCTCGACGTCATGCTTCCGAAGTTGGACGGTTTTGCGGTCTGTCGCCGCCTGCGGGCCGAATCCTGCGTCCCGATCATCTTTCTCTCCGCCCTCGACTCCATCTCGGAGCGGGTCGCCGGCCTGGATTTGGGGGCGGACGACTATCTCCCCAAACCCTTCAGCCCCAAGGAACTGGAGGCTCGCATCGCCACCATCCTCCGGCGGGTGGGTCAAGGGTCCGCCGCCAGCGAGCCCCGGGAGCCGGCCAGTGGCACCGGTGTGATGCGGCTCGGTGATCTCGTGGTCGATACCAATCGCCGCCAGGTGACGCGCGATGGCCAGCGGATCGCTCTCACCTACACAGAGTTCAGTCTGCTGGAGCTTCTTTTCCGCGAACCCGGCCGTGTCGTTCCCCGGGCCGAGATCCTGGAGCAACTCTGGGGTTATCCCCCGCGCCGTGCCGCCGATCTGAGGGTCGTGGATGTCTACGTCGCTCGCCTGCGCGGCAAACTTGAGCCCGATCCGCGCAACCCCGAGCTGATCCTCACCGTGCGCGGGACCGGTTACGCCTCCCAGCGGATGGGGGAAGGCAGTTTGGCGGCTGCCAGCTGAGACGACAAGCGTCCTCCTTGACTCCACACCCAATGCTCACTGGTCCCGATCTTCTCGCCAAGGTCAAGGAACTCGGCTCTGTGTCCAAGGCGGATCTGGTCCGTGGCTGCGGTTACGGCAGCCTCAAGAATGACGGCTCCGAGCTTCTTGATTTCGATGGATTCAAGAAGGCGCATCACTTGGCCATGCGCCAAGCCAAAGCGGGTGGCGCCAGCCTGCCGGTGGAGGCGGTGACCCGCAGGGAGAAAGCCGGCAAGTTGGCGGCCCTGGGTCAGGGTCCCTACGCCCTTGGTTTTGAGCCCAGCCATCGCAACGCCAGCCTGCAGGCCCAGTACGCGGATCTTGTCAACGGCGAGGAAGCGCCAGGCCCCGTGGCGGTGGCGGGTCGGGTGATGACCCGCCGGGTGATGGGCAAGTTGGCTTTTTTCACCCTGGCCGACGAAAGCGGTCCCATCCAGCTTTATTTGGATCGGGCCACCCTGGAGGCGGCCCATCCCGACAATCCGGAGGTGTTCAGCCAGCTGACCTCTCTGGTGGACGCGGGCGATTGGATCGGTGTGCACGGCAGCCTCAAGCGAACCGATCGCGGAGAGCTCTCGGTCAAGGTGACGGGCTGGAGCATGCTCAGCAAGGCCCTGCAACCCCTGCCCGACAAGTGGCATGGTCTGGCCGACATCGAGAAGCGCTACCGCCAGCGTTATCTCGATTTGATTGTCTCCCCCCAGACGCGGGAAACCTTCCGGCGCAGGGCTGGGCTGGTGAGCACCATGAGGCGTTGGCTGGATGGGCGTGGCTTCTTGGAGATTGAGACGCCCGTCCTGCAGACAGAGGCCGGAGGCGCTGACGCCCGTCCCTTCACCACGCACCACAACGCTCTCGATCTGCCCCTGACCCTGCGCATCGCCACCGAATTGCACCTCAAACGGTTGGTGGTTGGGGGGTTTGAACGGGTTTATGAACTCGGACGCATCTTTCGCAACGAGGGAATCAGCACCCGCCACAACCCCGAATTCACCTCGGTGGAGATCTATCAGGCTTACACCGATTACCTGGGCATGATGGTCCTCACCGAAGACCTGATCGCCGAGGTGGCCCAGGCGGTGTGCGGCACTACCCAGGTCACCTACCAGGGCACGGAGGTCGATCTCACTCCCCCCTGGCGTCGGGCCACCATGCATGAGCTGGTGGAGCAGGCCACAGGGCTTGATTTCACGGCTTTTTCCACCCGTGAGCAGGCGGCGGTGGCGATGGCCAGGGTGGGGCTGGAGGTACCGGAAGCGGCGGATTCGGTCGGACGCCTCCTGGTGGAGGCTTTCGAGCAGAAGGTGGAAGCCACCCTGATTCAGCCCACCTTTGTGCTCGATTACCCGGTGGAGAACTCGCCGCTAGCTCGCCCCCACCGCAGCAAGCCCGGTCTTGTCGAGCGTTTCGAGTTGTTCATCGTCGGTCGCGAGACCGCCAATGCCTTCAGTGAACTCATCGATCCGGTGGATCAGCGTCAACGCCTTGAGCTGCAGCAGCTGCGTCGTCAGGCCGGCGACCCGGAGGCCCAGACCGTGGACGAAGATTTCCTCCAGGCCCTTGAAGTGGGCATGCCCCCCACCGGTGGTCTCGGCATCGGCATCGATCGCCTAGCGATGCTGCTCACCGACAGTCCCTCGATTCGCGATGTGATCGCTTTCCCGTTGCTGCGGCCCGAAACGGGGGCTTGATCTTGAGTGGATCCGTCGCTTTGTCGACCTCGCTCCTGGCCGGCGCCTGGATGGGACCCATGCAGTGAGATAATGGGTGGTAAGCATGCTTTGTTTCACAGCCCATGAGTGGCGAGCGCGTCGGTTTCCGGTTTCAACACGCCGATGCGGTGGTGAAGCGCAACCCCCAGGGGCGTTCCCGCCGGGGTTGGGTCATGGAGCCTGTTGAACAAACCACCAGTCGAGGCACCAAGATGCCCGCCTACAGGATCCGCTGGCGAGATAGTGAGCGCCCTGAAATTGTGCTTCAGCACATGCTCATCGCCGACCCCGATCCCACGCCTCCACCGGAAGGGGTCAGCCTGGTTCCGCCTGCTCCCAAAGTCTGACCCCGGCCGCCGCCATCGGCTCGTGGCTGCTATCCCGTCAGCTCCAGCCCCTTAGGCGGTAAACGGCTAGCCCCATGAGTTCGCGCAGATTGGTGGAGGTGTTGGCCAGAGCCCCGGCACTGGGCAACACGTCATCCAACAGGCTGGCAGCCGTGGCGTGGCCTCCCCGGCCTTGATCGACCACCTGGAAATCACAGGCCACCGGCACGATGTTGAGATCCGTGAGGTGCCGAAAGGTGGCCACCGAACGGGGCAGGTGCCTGGCACTGGTGACCAGCAGCACCGAGTGCCAGTTTCGGCTTGCCGCGATGGCCCGCAGGGCCCGGGCTTCCTCAGCCGTGTTGCGGGCCTGGTCACTCAAGAGGATGCGGTCGGCATCCACCCCCATCCAGCGGGCCAAGGTCGCCGCCGATTGGGCCTCCGGCGGGGCGGGATCTTGGCCCCTCAGGCTGACGACGCCCCCGGAAACCAGCAACCACGGGGCCTTGCCCTCCCGTATCAGCTGCACACCCGTCAGCAGACGATCGCCGGCATCACTGATTTCGACCCCCCGGCGGGGGGGCAGGGGTGCCAGAACGCCGCCCCCGAGCACAAGCACCGCATCGGCCCGGGGGATGACGTGGGGCACCAGCGCCAGGGCCCGTTGTTCCATCTGCCGTTCCAGTGAGCGGCTCACCCAGGGCATTGAGGTCACCCAAAGCAAAAGCAGGGCCGTGCCGGAGACCCAGGGACTCCAGCGCCGCTGGCGACCCATCAAGGCGGCTCCCTGGAGCAGCAAGGCCACGCTCAGCGGATAGAAAAAAGTCGGCAGCAGTTTGGCCAGCAGGAAGTCCATTGCTGCCTGCTCAACGCTGCATCTGACGCCGCAGATCCTGGAGGTCCTGGTGGTTTTCGAAGGCGGCCCATTCCGACTCCAGGTCGGCCTGGGGGGTGGAGTTCGGCTTGGCCTGGCTCTGGGCGCCGGCGTCCGGGGGGGCCATGGTGCGCAATTCCTCGTCGACTGACCTGAAGCGTTGACCGACCTCCGCCAGGGTTTCCCAGCGACAGCGGCCCTGCTCCATCAATTCGTTGATGTGGGCGTCGGCCCGATCCGCCAGGGCGTCGGCGCCAGCGTTTCGGGCCCGCTGCACCCGTTCTTGCCAGGATCGGATTTCAGTGGCTAGCCGCAGCAGCCCCTGGCGCTGCAATTCCGCCTCTTGCTTCAGATCCAGACGTTGACGGCGCAGGCTCTGCTGACGGTCGCGGGCCTGTTGCTCGGCCAGGAGGGCTTCCTGATCGGGATTGGCCTTGAGAAATGATTCCAACTGCCGATCCAGACGGGCTTCCAATTCTTCAAGCCAATTGCTGTTGCCACTCATGGCTGCGGGGGGTCGGGGGCGCGGGTGATCAGGGGCGCTTCGATTTCCTGTTGCAGCGGCGTGATCGCCGCCTCTCGCGAGCGCAGGAGCAACTGGGTGAGGCGGGCGATCGCCCCCTCCCCGAGTTCCTGGGTGCCGATGCGGTCAAAGGCCAGGCGGTACAGCTCTTCGAGCTCCTCAATCAGCCCTTCGCGCAGGCGGCGCACCGCCTGGCGTTGCTCGTCGCGACCCATGCCAAGACCCTCAGCGCGAAATCGAGTCGTCCTCCAGTTTGCCTGCTGAAGCGTCGTCTGGATCGAGGTTTTGCTCCAACAGATGCAGGCTGAAATCGCCGTTCGGGTCGCTCCAGCGGCCCAGGGGCCGCCAGCCGGCCGACGCGGCAAGGGACTGGAAGGCTTCAGGGGTGTATTTGACGCTGTATTCGGTGATCAGCGGGCTACCGCTCTCGAACTCCCATGACCGCTGGGCCAACTGCACCGTGTGGGACTTGCGACAGATGAGTGCCATCTCGATCCGACTCGTTGCGCTGAGCCACTGGGCTCGATACTCGAACAGGTCGGGATCAAAATTGGATCCCAGGTCCCGGTTCAGGCGGGTCAGCAGGTTGAAGGCGAAGGCTGCCGAATAGCCGGCGGCGTCGTTGTAGGCCGCCTCCAGCCGTTCACGTTGCTTTGGTTGGTCGATGCCGATCAGCAGGCGTCCCTCCGGTCCCAGGAGTCGGGCGAACTGGCGCAACAACCGCCGGGCCTCCGCAGGTTCGAAGTTGCCCAGGGAGCTGCCCGGATAGAACCCCTGCAGGGGGGTGTGGCGCAGCAGGGGGTGATCGGGCAAGCGATCCAGGTCGCTGTAGTCACAGACCACCCCCACCATCGGCACCTGGGGATGAAGGGTCTGCAGCCGACTACAGGCCTGGCGCAGGTGGTCGGCACTGATGTCCAGGGGCACATAGGCGGGCTCGCTGAGAGCGGCCAGCAGCGGCGAGACCTTGCGGGCGCTGCCGGCCCCGAATTCGACCAGGGTGCCGCGGCCCAGGGCTGCGGCCATGGAGGGGGCGAAGTCCTCGAGCAGCATGGTCTCGCAGCGGGTGAGCCCGTATTCGGGTTGCTCGCAGATGCGATCGAACAGCCTTGAACCCTCGGCGTCGTACAGGAACCAGGCCGGCAGCTGGCGTGGCTGGCGAGACAGGCCCTCCACCACTAACCGTTCCATGTCCGCCATGGCCGGGTGGAGATCAAGCACTTCAGGGACATTGGTCCTGGCGCTTGAGGTGGCCAGGGTGGGACCGCTCTGGGAGGGCCTCATGGGGCTGAGTCTCCCTGGGCCAGCCTCACCCCAGAGGCCATCCAGCGGCTGGCCGGTTCAAAGAAGTTCCGGTAAGTACGGCGACCATGGCCGTGTGGTGTCAGGTAGCCACTGCCTCGCAGCACAAACTGGGAGCACATGAACTTCCCGTTGTATTCCCCCACGGCCCCCGGGGCGGGTGTGAAGCCCGGATAGGGGCGGTACGGGCTGCCGGTCCATTGCCAGAGCACCCCAAAGGCCTGGCCCAAGTCGGGGCCGAATCGCTCGCAGGTCACCTCCCATTCGGCCTCGCTGGGAAGCCGCTTGCCGCACCAGCGCGCGTAGGCATCGGCCTCGAACCAGCTCAGATGGCGGACTGGGGCCTCGCTTTCGCGCGGGCGACGCCCCGCCAGCGTGAATTCGTCGTCGTCACGCCAATAGCGTGGACTCTGCCACTGGCGCGCCTGACAGACAGCCCACCCCTCGCTCATCCAGAGGTCGGGGCGTTGGTAGCCCCCATCGGCCTGGAAGGCGGCAAATTCCGCGTTGGTCACCAGGCGATCGGCGATGGCAAACGGCTCCAGCCAGATCCGGTGGCGGGGCGCTTCGTTATCAAAATGGAAACCCTCTCCCTCGTGCCCCAGCATCACTAGGCCGCCAGGGTGCTCCAGCCATCTCTGCGATTTGCCGGGTTCTGGGGAACTCCAGGCGGCCCTGAAGTCGGCCTCGGGTCCGCCTGGGCCCGAAAGATAACTGGGCTCTAGGGCATTGCGGCTGAACCCGTCCAGCAGGTCCATCAGCAATAGCTCTTGGTGCTGCTGCTCGTGTTGAAGTCCCAGCTCCACCAGAGCCTCCAAGGCCGCTGTCGTCTCGTTGGGTCGCTTCGAGGCGATGTCCAGGAGTTGGGCCAGGCCGTCGTCCACCCGCCGTCGCCAATCCAGAATCAACGGCAGGCCAGGTCGGGTGAGCAGGCCTCGTTGGGGCCTGGGATGGCGGGCGCCGGCGGCTTCGTAATAGGAATTGAACAGATAGCCCCAGTCGGGATCAAGCCCAGGCCAGCCCTCCAGGTGGGGCGTCAGCACAAAAGCATCGAAAAACCAGTTGGTATGGGCCAGGTGCCATTTGGGGGGGCTGGCGTCTGGCATCCCCTGCAGACACAGGTCTTCGGGCTCCAGGGGAGCCACCAGCCTCTCGCTGTCCCGGCGGATGGCACGCCAGCGTTGGTTGCTGGACAGGTCCACGTCTGGGCCACCCATCGGATTCACACCTTAAACAGGCGCCTCAGCCGCTGCCCTGGCCGGTCGGGGCGGGATCCCGCCGACAGCGGGGCCCCCTACCATCACCTCGCCACCGACTCAGTCCGCCCCATCCACCGCCATGGCCGGCATCACTGATGGCTTCACGGGCGCCGTGGGCCATACCCCCCTGATCAGGTTGCGGGCCCTCAGCGAGCTCACGGGGTGCGACATCCTCGGCAAGGCTGAATTCATGAATCCAGGCGGTTCCGTCAAGGATCGTGCCGCCCTGGGCATCCTTCAGGCGGCTGAGGCCGATGGCCAACTCAGGCCGGGGGGCACTGTGGTCGAAGGCACAGCGGGCAACACGGGGATTGGGCTGGCCCATCTCTGCAACGCCCGCGGCTACCGCTGTCTCATCGTCATCCCGGAGACCCAGTCAGCCGAGAAGATCGCCCAACTGCGCATTCTCGGCGCGGAGGTTCGCACGGTGCCTGCCGTCCCCTACGCCGATCCCAACAATTACGTCAAGCTTTCCGGCCGAATCGCCGCCGAAACCCCCGGGGCCGTCTGGGCCAATCAATTCGACAATCTCGCCAACCGTCAGGCCCATTTCGACAGCACCGGCCCCGAGATCTGGGAGCAGTGCGAGGGTCAGGTGGATGCCTGGGTCGCAGCCACCGGCACGGGGGGCACCTACGCCGGCGTGGCCCTGTTTCTCAAGGAGCGGCGCCCCAACCTTCGTTGCGTCCTGGCCGATCCCCATGGCAGTGCCCTCTACCAGTGGGCCACCAGCGGTGAGTTGCGCTCGGAGGGCAGCTCGATCACCGAGGGCATTGGCAACAGTCGCGTCACCGCCAACCTGAAGGGAGCCCCGATCGATGACGCCGTTCGCGTCGACGATCCTCAGGCCCTGCGCACCATCTACGAACTGCTCTGGCGGGAGGGTCTCTACATGGGCGGATCGGTGGGGATCAATGTGGCCGCGGCGGTGGAGACCGCCCGCCGTCTGGGACCCGGCCATCGCATCGTGACCGTGCTCTGCGACAGCGGCGATCGTTATCGATCCCGTCTCTATGACCAGGCTTGGCTGGCGAGCAAGGGCCTGGAGATGCCCAGCAGAGCCGACCAGGAGCCTGGTCGATGACCACGGTTGAGTCCGGATTGCTGATCGGCGGTCGCTATCGCCTCGAACGCCCCCTCTCCGAGGGCCAGGCGCTCCAGGGCAGCCTTTGGCTCGGCACCGACAGCCTGGCGGCTGACGCGCCCGTGGTGTTGCGCCGGGTCGGGGTGGAGCGGGATCAGGAGCGCGTCCGCCTGCTCTGGAGCCGTTTGCAGGGGGTTCTGCATCCCCAGGTGCCCCGCTTTGGTGCCGCGATTGAGGAGGAAGGGACCCTCTGGTTGGTCCGCGAATGGCAGGAGGGGCGCACCTATGGCCAGTTGCTGGAGGCCCGCCGAGAGCGTCAGTTGGTCTTTGGGGCTGGCGAGGTCTTGTTGCTGCTGCGTCAGCTCCTGCCCGTTCTGGTGGTGCTTCATGGCGAAGGGTTGATCCATGGGGATCTCACCCCCGCCAATCTGCTGCGCCGTGATCGCGATGGCCAGCCGGTGTTGCTGGATTTCGGCCTGTTGCGGGGCGTGGCCGCGGCGGCGGATCCCGGTGGAGCCACACCTGGCTATGCGCCGCCCGAGCAGCTACGGGGCGATCCTCCCCAGCCCTGGATGGATTTGTATTCGCTTGGCGTCGTGGCCCTGGTGCTGCTCAGCGGCGATGGTCCCGAAGCCCTGCTCGATCCGATCAGCCTGGAGTGGCGTTCACCGGCGGCCCTGGAGAGCGAGCCCGCTCTGGCGCGTCAGATCAACCGCCTGGTGAGCCCTGATCCCAAACACCGTTTCCCTGGCTCAGTTCAGGCTCTGGCGGCTTTCCAGGCTCTGGCCATGCCCGATAGCACCGGTCCGGTGCCCCGTGCCGACCGCACCCTGGTGCTCGTGCCCCCGCCCGCGGCGCCACAAGACACGGTCGATCCCGAACCATCCACTCCCCGGGAGGAAAGCAATCGTGCTGAGTTGGGGCCATCCCCCGACGCCGCAACCGGTTCGCCCTCGACGCCCCCCCAGTTCGCTGCAGCGCCGACGACCACCTCTGCCACTGGCCTTGACGCCGGGGACGAAGAAGCCTCCCTGGCGGAATCCTGGAATGACGTCGACGCGCCGCAGGCCCGTTACGAGGACCAGCGTCAGCTACGGGCGCGGCGTCGGCAGGAGGACCGTGACAGAGAAGCGGAGGGGGGGCTCTGGCCGGTGCTGATTGCCCTGATGGTATCGGTGTTGGCCGGGACGGTGCTGGGGTGGTGGTGGTTGGGGCGCGGTAAGCCCCAGGCTCCGGTGACCCTGGCCCCCATGGATGAACCTTCCGCTGGTGCCAGCCTGCCCCCGGCGGAGGTGGATCAGCGTCAGCAATTGCTGAGCCGTCTGCGGGCCATGCAGGTGGATCGTGGTTGGTTCCTCAGCTTGGTGGATGCCAATCTGCTGGCCCAATACCCGGAGCGCAGGGGGCGACTTCCCAGCGATTCTCTCGAGGATGCCCCGCTGCGGCGAGTCTGGAACCAATTGGCTGAGGAATGGCTGGCTCGGGTCGAGCAACTGCCGATGGCGGTTCGACGCCGTTTGGGTAGCTTCAGTGCCGGCGACTGGAAGCGGCGTCAGGAGTCATTTCTGGCCAAGGGGCTCAGTTCCGAGGTGCTGATGCAGCTTGTTTCAGGTAGCGCCCAGAGCCTGCTGCCCGGGCGGGATGGACAGGACATGCCGGCGGAGCCGTTCCGCCAGCTCTGGTATGCGGCCGCCGATCAGACCCTCGAGAACGTCCGCATCGAGCCCATTGAGGTGCCCTCCCAGGTTCCCCATCTGCTCTCAGCGGATGTCCCCGCCAGCGGCGCCCGCCTCTTCCCGATCCGTCTCCCTCCTGATCACTCCCTGGTTCTTGGGGTCAACGGCACGCCTCTGCTGCAGATGAGCGTGTTTGGCGCTGACGGCACCCTGTTGGCCCCAAAGGGGCCGTTGCGGGTCCTCAGCCTCGGGCGCCAGACCAATCTGCCTGTGCAGTTGCTGGTGACCAACGAGGGGGTGGCCCCGGCCCGCATCAGCCTTTCGTTGCGGGCCGATCCCCCGGTGGCCGCCCCCCCCGCGAGCACGGACATCCCATCGCCTCTGGAGGGGGAGCCTTCCCCTGACACACCACCAACGGGGCAGACCGGCGAGCCAGCGGTTCCCCCTCCCACAGCGCCGAACACTTCCCCATCGGTTCCGCCCCCAGCCGTGGCACCGGGCTCTGCCAGTCCGACCCAACCACAGGCGACCCCAGGCCCCAGCGGGGCCAACTCAGCCCCTTCAGCCCCCGTCCCGGCGCCCGCTTCACCGGCAGCTCCACCGCGGCCTTGACATGCCAGCCAAGGGGGCTCACCGGGGGCGAGCGGTCCAATACCAGCCTGGCTTTCGCCCAGCGTCCGAGGTGGCGAACCGGTCGTTGTTGGCCTTGTCAGCCCACGACTAAAGCCGCGCGATCGCCGCCCGGGCTTCCTTGGCTTCGACCTTGCGCTTTTCTTCGTGGCGCTTGTCGTGGAGCTTGCGGCCCTTGCCCAGCCCCACGGTCACCTTGATCCAGGATCCCTTGAGATGGAGGTTCAGGGGAATCAAGGTGAGTCCCTTCTGATCGAGGGCGCTGCGCAGCTTGTCGAGTTCGCGGCGATGGGCCAGCAGTTTGCGCACACGCAGGGGTTCGTGGTTGAAGAAGCGTCCGGCGTGGCTGTGGGGTGAGATGTGAACGTTGTGGAGTTGCATCTCGCCATTGCGGATCAGGCAGAACCCGTCGCGCAGATTCACCTGTCCGGCCCGGATTGATTTCACCTCCGTGCCCAGGAGTTCGATGCCCGTCTCCAGGGTTTCGAGAATTTCGTACTGATGGCGCGCGAAACGGTTGTCGGCCAGCAGCTTGTGGGCCGGATCCTTGGGCTTTCCGCCCCCCTGTCTCCCGGGTCCCTTCGCCATGGATGGCCCCTGACTTCCACCATTGTCCCGAGAGTAGATGGGCTCGCTGGTCTGGGGGTGGGTCGCAGCCGTTACCCTCGGGGACATGGCGATCGTGTCCTCCGGCCCTTCTCCCCGATCCAGCTCTGATCGGGCCAAGCCTGCTGAGCCCCCAAGGTCGAAGTTGCTCGATCCGGCTGCGGGCGAGGCGGAAGCTCCGGGCCGGGAGGACAGCCTGCGGCCGCGTCGGCTGGCCGATTACATCGGGCAGAGTGAACTCAAGCAGGTGCTCGGCATCGCCGTCGCCGCCGCCAGGGGCCGCGGCGAGGCCCTCGACCATGTGCTTCTATACGGCCCGCCGGGGCTGGGCAAGACCACCATGGCCCTGGTCCTGGCCGAGGAGCTGGGGGTGCGTTGCCGGATCACGAGCGCCCCCGCGACATCGTCGGACTCCTGGTGAATCTGCAGGCCCATGACGTGTTGTTCATCGATGAGATCCACCGGCTCAACAGGGTGGCCGAAGAAATTCTCTATCCCGCCATGGAGGATTTCCGACTCGATCTCACCGTGGGTAAGGGGACGACCGCCCGCACCCGCAGCCTCGAGATCCCCCCCTTCACCCTCGTGGGGGCCACCACCAGGGCCGGTTCCTTAAGTTCGCCCCTGCGCGACCGCTTCGGCCTGTTGCATCGTCTGGAGTTCTACGGACTCGACGATCTGCGCGCCATCGTCGAACGGGCCGCACGCCTGTTGTTGATGGATCTGGCGCCCGATGCGGCCCAGGAGGTGGCCCGACGCTGCCGTGGCACGCCCCGGATCGCCAACCGCTTGCTTCGCCGCGTTCGGGATGTGGCGGCGGTTGGCGGGCACGCCTTCATCGATCGGGAGTTGGTGGCCGAGGCCCTGCGTCTGCATCGGGTCGATTCGATGGGGCTCGATGCGGCTGATCACCGCCTGTTGCGGTTGCTGGTGGAGGGCCATGGGGGCGGACCCGTGGGGCTTGAAACCCTGGCGGCTGGCTTGGGTGAGGACCCGGCGACCCTGGAATCGGTGGTGGAACCATTTCTGTTGCAGGTGGGTTTCCTACAGCGCACTCCGCGCGGTCGGATGGTCACGCCCGCAGGCCGCGCCCATCTCGGTGGCCCGAGGGAGGTGGCGGCGTGAGGCGCTCCCTGGCGCCGCTTTTGTTGGCCCTGGGGCTCTGGTGTTGGGGCCTGTGCATGCCCCTGCCCGTGGCTGCCCTAGCGGTCAACCCTTCAGCTCCAGAGCGCGGCATGGCGGCCAGTGAAGGACAGTTTCGAGAGGCCTTGCGGGCCAGCCGGGAGGGTCGTTTCGACGAGGCTCTTGCTCTTTGGGATGCGGTTCTTGAGCAGGCCCCCGAGGATGCGGCGGCCTGGAGCAATCGGGGCAACGTGCTGCTCGCCCTGGGGGATGCTCCCGGTGCCATCGCTGCCCAGGGGCGTGCCATGGCGCTGGCGCCGAGCCAAGCGGATCCCCATCTCAACCGCGGCACGGCCGAAGAGTCCCTGGGGCTCTGGCAGGCCGCGGCCGCAGACTACGAGTGGATCCTGGAGCGTGATCCCCAGGACGCCTCAGCTCTCTACAACCTGGGCAATGTGGAGGGATCCTGTGGGAACTGGGCTGAAGCGCGCCGCCGTTTTGTGGAGGCTGCTGAAGCCAGGCCCGATTTCGCCATGGCCCGATCCAGTGCTGCCCTGGCGGCCTTCCAGCTTGGGGAGGGCGATCAGGCGGAACAGGAGCTGCGGCGATTGATTCGTCGCCACCCCCTCTTTGCCGATGCACGGGCCGGACTCACCGCCGTGCTCTGGCAGCGCGGTGGCCGTGGCGAGGCGGAGAGCCATTGGGCCGCAGCCTCCGGACTCGATCCTCGCTACAGGCAGGAGGAATGGCTGCGGCAGATACGGCGTTGGCCCCCCCAGGCCACCGAGGCTCTGGGCCAGTTCCTGGCCCTGGGCCGATGATTGCCTCATGACCCTGACACCACCGTGCGATTCCCCGCCCCAACCCCTGCGGATCCCTCCTGCTGATTGGACGGATCTGGGACTGGAGGACACCCTGGCTTCGGTGTTGCCGGAGTTGATCCAGCTACGGCGCCACTTCCATCGCCATCCCGAACTCAGCGGTCACGAACAGCAGACCGCTGCCCTGGTGGCTGGGGAGTTGCGCCGCTGGGGTTGGGAGGTGCGTGAGGCCATTGGACGCACGGGGGTGCTGGCGGAACTCGGTCCCGCTGGAGCCCCCCTGGTGGCCTTGCGGGTGGACATGGATGCCTTGCCGATCGAGGAGCGCACGGATCTGCCCTGGGCTTCTGTCCATCAGGGTCTGATGCACGCCTGTGGCCATGACATCCACACCACGGTCGGACTTGGAGTGGCTTGTCTGCTCGCTTCAGTGGCAGATCAACTCAGGGCCAGGGTGCGATTGATCTTTCAACCCGCCGAGGAAACGGCCCAGGGGGCGGGCTGGATGCGGGCTGACGGGGCCATGGACGGGGTGCGGGCCCTTTTTGGAGTTCACGTGTTTCCCAGCTTGAGGGTCGGCACCATCGGCGTCCGCAGCGGCAGCCTGACGGCGGCGGCGGGGGAGCTGGAAATTGAGGTGTTGGGGGAAAGTGGCCATGGCGCCAGGCCCCATCAGAGCACTGACGCCATCTGGATCGCAGCCCGGGTGGTCAGCGGTCTGCAGGAGGCGATCAGTCGCCGTCTGGATGCCTTGCATCCCGTGGTGGTCAGCTTTGGACGCATCGAGGGTGGGCGGGCTTTCAATGTCATCGCCGACCATGTGCGGCTGCTGGGGACGGTCCGCTGCCTTGATTCGGATCTCCATACGCAATTACCCGAATGGATCGAATCCACGGTGCAAGCCCTCTGCCGTGGCCATGGTGGCGAGGCCCGCGTGCATTACCGGACCATTTCACCGCCCGTTCACAACGATCCGCGACTCACCGAACTCGTGGCCCGAGCGGCCGGAGATCTGCTCGGGACTCAAAATGTGCAGTGGCTTGAGCAGCCTTCCCTGGGGGCCGAGGATTTTGCCGAATTGTTGAGGGATTGCCGCGGCACCATGTTCCGATTGGGGGTGGCCGGACCCGAGGGGTGTTCGCCACTGCACAGCAACACCTTTCTCCCGGACGAAGCGGCGCTGGCGGTCGGAATCCGCGTTCTCACCTTGAGCTTGCTGCGCTGGATGGGCCAGGACCCGTGAGGACAGCACCCGCCCATCCGATCCAGGATTCAGCGGCCTCGGCCTCCCGCTGGCGAGAGGCTCTACTGGCGCTGTCTTCGCCATTATTGATTGGGCTCGCCCTGCTGCATGGGATGGCCGGGGGGTGGGTGGAGTCGCTGCCGGCTTTGGCCATTGGCGTGGGCTTGCTGGTGTACAGCTGGATGGCCCGACGTCGGCGTCGTGGTGAACTTCGGCGGGCTCTGCGCCTGAAGCGAAACCCCTGAAAGGCCCATGACCTCCTCCTTTGATCGCTCTTCCAGCTCTGAAGTTCTGCAAGCGATCCGCTCTGGGGATCCCTCGCGCGCCATGCCCGCTCTGGCTTCCCTGAGGGCATGGCCGCCGGCAGAGGCAATTCCGCTGTTGTTGATCGGTCTGGAGCAGACGGCTTTCGCCATTCGTTCGCTCTGCTGTGCAGGGTTGGGGTTCAAACGCAGTGAGGAGGGGCGCCTGGCTCTGGTCAAGGTCCTCAAGGAGGATCCGGATGCCAACGTGCGGGCGGAAGCTGCGAACGCGCTTGCTTATTACGGGGTGGTGGATGCCTGGCCTTTGCTCCGCCAGATCTTTGCCGCCGATGGCCATTGGTTGGTGCGCAACAGCATTTTGGCTGCCGTCGCCGAAGACCCGGCCATGCAGCCGACCTGGTTGCTGGACCTGGCCGAGCTGGCCCTGGCCGACAGCGACAGCACGGTGCGGGTGGGTGGCGCTGAGGTCCTGGCCAGGCTGTTGGGATCACCCCAGGGGGCCTCTAATGCTGTCGCCGTGGGCGGACTGGCTTTGGAGCGACTGCGCAGCCTGACGCTGGATGCCGATCATCAGGTGGTGGCCACCGCCTTGAGTGCTCTCCACTCCCAACAGGAAGGTGGGGGCCGCTCCGACGCCTGAGGGGCGCCAGCACAGGTCTCACACGCGTTGGCTGATCCCCCAATGGTGCCTGAAATGGCGCTCCTGGCCAGCCGATGCACCAGCCTTGCTAGCTTGTTGAGACACTAGGGGTGCCCGCAGCCAGAACCTGTTCCAGGATCTGAGCTAGGGCTGAGATCACACCCTCCGAACCTGATCCGGGTCATGCCGGCGCAGGGAAGTGCGGAGAACTCATGCCAGGCCCCCTCCGCTCCTTGTCTAGGGAGCTTCCTTCGCCGAGTCATCATGCGCAGCGCCTGGATTGAGAAGCGTCGCACCTCCGGCAACGCCGGGGCCAATGTCACCCAGTTGCATTACGCCCGCCAGGGCATGATCACCGAGGAGATGGCCCATGTCGCTCAGAGGGAGAATCTCCCCGAATCCTTGGTGCTGGAAGAGGTAGCCCGGGGTCGGATGATTATCCCCGCCAACATTGAGCATGCCAATTTGGAACCGATGGCGATTGGCATCGCCAGCCGTTGCAAAGTGAATGCCAACATCGGGGCTTCTCCCAATGCCAGCGATGTCAACGAAGAGCTTAAAAAGCTTGAATTGGCCGTCAAGTACGGTGCCGATACGGTGATGGATCTCTCTACGGGAGGAGTCAATCTTGATGAAGTCCGTAAGGCAATTATTGCCGCTTCACCTGTACCCATTGGCACGGTACCTGTTTATCAAGCACTTGAGAGTGTTCATGGCTCCATAGAACGGCTTAGCGAGGATGATTTCCTCCACATCATCGAAAAACACTGCCAACAGGGTGTCGATTATCAAACAATTCATGCCGGTTTGTTGATTGAGCATCTGCCCAAGGTCAAGGGCCGATTGACTGGGATCGTCAGCCGTGGTGGTGGCATATTGGCCCAATGGATGCTTCATCACCACAAGCAGAATCCTCTTTATACTCGTTTCGATGATATTTGTGAGATTTTTAAGCGTTATGATTGCTCTTTTTCCCTTGGAGACTCATTGAGGCCTGGCTGCCTGCATGATGCTTCTGATGAGGCTCAGTTGGCTGAATTGAAGACCCTCGGCGAGTTAACACGCCGTGCTTGGAAGCACGACATTCAGGTCATGGTCGAGGGTCCTGGCCATGTTCCGATGGATCAAATTGAGTTTAACGTCAAGAAACAAATGGAGGAGTGCTCTGAAGCCCCCTTCTATGTTCTGGGTCCACTCGTGACCGACATTGCCCCTGGCTATGACCACATCACCAGTGCCATTGGGGCCGCTATGGCTGGCTGGTATGGAACAGCCATGCTTTGTTATGTCACGCCGAAAGAACATCTTGGTCTCCCTAACCCCGAAGACGTGCGCAATGGTCTGATTGCCTATAAAATTGCTGCCCATGCTGCCGATATTGCCCGCCATCGTCCAGGGTCTCGAGATCGGGATGACGAACTGAGCCGAGCTCGTTACGCCTTTGATTGGAATCGTCAGTTTGATCTGTCCCTTGACCCTGAGAGGGCCCGGGAATATCACGATGAAACTCTGCCTGCCGATATCTACAAGCAAGCTGAGTTTTGCTCTATGTGCGGTCCCAAGCATTGCCCAATGCAAACCAAAATCACCGATGAAGATCTGATCAAGCTCGAACAGGAGCTGGCTGCTACGCCATTGTCGATATAAGATATTTTCCTAAAACAAAGCAACTATCTTGTGGAAATTCTATGGCATTAGAACAAGGCAAAAACGGATTTGATTGGCGCGATAGTTTAATGAATTTTTTTGGATATTGCTTGCTAGGATTCGTTTTATCATACCTCTTGTATTCTATTGTCTCTTATTCGCTTTCTTCTCAT
>JBEIVL010000027.1:0-25830 GCA_040373885.1 Aphanothece sp. | reverse complement strand
TTCAAAAATACCAAGATATTCTTTAGACTCCTGGTCTTGATGCAGAGGTGAGAAATAATTTAGATCATTGATCATCAGGATGATGTCGCCCGGTTTTAGTAAGTTGCTGATCTGAGGAACAATGCGTCTCCAGTAATCATTGGATAATTCGTCGAATCCTCTTTTCATCTTGATTCCTGGTGTCGCGCCAGCGCCAAAGGATGATGTGATGATTATGGCGTATTCATCCTTTTGAACCAATTGATCAAAGGCATGGGTGAAGGCGGCTGAAAATGAATTGCCAACAACAAGAATCCTGCGTTTGGCCGTTGATAAATTGCCTAATGTGCATTGATTGATGTTGATAATCTTGCCTAAATCCTTGCCTTCGCCAAGAATGCACGGCGTGCCTTCCCACTGTCCTAACGTGCCTTGTACCTTGTAGCTTTGATGAAGAAATTGATCCTTGCTTAGGACACCACGACGATTGCCGACATACAAGGAAAACCTGGGTATCAGTGCTACTGCCATGATGATTGAACCCAAAAGTATCGAGCCTAAGCCATATAATATTGTCTGACGATTAGTTGACGTCCATTGTGCATGTCTAAAGGGTTTCTCTACCTTATAATAGGATGCCGATGCCGTAGCTAAAATCATTCCCACTTGAATCGGAATCGTCCAGGCATGAATACCGATGGTCCAGCGACTGAAAACCAAGATAATCCAATGCCAGAGATAAAGTGAATAGGATATCTTCCCTATCCATTGTAGAATGCCACTGCATAGTAGTCGATAGGTGAAATCACCTGGCTGTAGACGAATTAGCAGTAGAGATGTCAGGGCAACGATGCCAATGCTTTCTCTTGTTTTGACTACAAGATGTAGGATAAACATCATCAGTGCAATGACTAATCCTGGCGGAACCAGCTTGAGCTTATCTCTGAGTTGTGGCCATTGCTTGATCGCTAATAAACTAAGGCAGCCGGCAGCTAATTCCCAGAAACGACTAGGCATCAGATAAAATGCAGCCGGTTGATTAGTTCGACTTAAATAAATATATAGCAGAAGTGAGGCGATCAATAGGATTGTTGTCATAATCGCTAAATTCCGTCTGCCATGCTTCTTTAATCGACTAAAGCCGCTCAGCCAAACAAGCATGGGAAAGACAAAGTAAAATTGCTCTTCTACCCCAAGGGACCATGTTTGCGTATAAATATTTAACTCGGCCGGTTTGTCGAAATAATTTGTACTTTGACCGTAAAGCCAGAGATTTGCAGCTCCAAAGAGACTGTAGATCCCTGTTTTAATGTCTAGATCTGGCTTTGGGTTGATCAGGCAAATCAATAGGGCCGAAACCAGACCAGAAACCAGGAGTGCTGGCAGTAATCGTTTGACGCGTCTAGCGTAAAATGATGCAATAAACTCTGTGAATGTCGATGAGTTTGAGCGGCCCAATGAGGCCGTGATTACATATCCTGAGATGACAAAAAATATGTCAACTCCTAAATGGCCTCCTGGCAATAACTCTCGATTGAAATGATTAATTATCACTGCGATAACCGCTAACGCCCTGAGCCCGTCAATCTCTGGACGATAACTTTGACCTGTCTGTTTTATCGGCATGAACAAAAATATTATTTTATCGGTTGACCCATGAAAATGCTAGGTTTCACACTCTTGTCTTTGCGTCCCTAAGGGGCCAGGCTTCACTGAGGTTCTCGGGACGAACGGCAGGTTCGCGCAGCAGCTCACGATCCAACATACGGATGCGACTTTCGCGTAGGCAAAACTTGCATCCACCAGTGGTTTGAAGGTGTTTTTCTGGTGTAATGCTGATTTGTTTGACCGGATGGGTTTTGCAGCGGATCAAAATAGGACTTTTATAGCTCTTATAAACAATGCCGCTATAGTCATAATGTTGGTCAAACCGGGCTTTGGCCCTGGCCAGAAAGGTCTCCAGGCTGATTGGGCTCCCCATGCCTCTGGTAAGTTCACCAAAACTTCATCAAGTTTGACCCCATTTGCTTTGGAGCCATATCGTCGCAATGATCCGTTACGTGAATGTTGCCCTTTAACTGCCTTGACTGGACAGAACGGAGTTCTCAACCCGGTTTGGAAGGCTGGAACGTCAGAGCAACGCCATTATTGCAATAGCGTTTGCCCGTGGGCCTTGGACCATCGTTGAATACATGTCCTTGGTGGCCGCCACACCGGCTGCAATGGTATTCAGTGCGCGGGATGATCAGTCGGAAGTCTTGGCTGGTCTGGATCGCCTGAGGCAGAGGCTGCCAGAAACTTGGCCATCCTGTGTGGCTGTCGAATTTAGTGCTCGAAGCGAACAGGGGGAGTTGACATCCTGCGCAAAGATAAT
This sequence comes from Aphanothece sp., assembly GCA_040373885.1. Classification (GTDB taxonomy): domain Bacteria; phylum Cyanobacteriota; class Cyanobacteriia; order PCC-6307; family Cyanobiaceae; genus Cyanobium. Next base: position 23,477 of record JBEIVL010000027.1, on the reverse strand, counting down.
TGCCCGCTCGTTGCTCCTGATAAAGGGGACTGCTGAAGGGTCTCTCTGTGCCGTGCTTTCGCAGCACGTTGAAGGCGGCGGTACTGAGCCGCTTCCTCCATTCTGCTTCAGTCAGTTGCCAGGCCCCATCAGCCGTGGTTGCACCGGCCGCATTCGCCCTGTTGGCGCCTTGAAGCAGAAAAGGGAATGAAATCATGGGCGCAAACGCTCGATCCCACAGGGTCCTGAGCGCTAGTCGACGGCTGGTGCCTTTCCCGTGCATGGGCTCAGCCCACCCATCCGGCGCTGAGAATCACCGCCAGACCAAGGAACAGGCCCAGCAAAATCCAGGTGACCCGGTTGAGTGTGGCTTCGGCGCTGCGGGCGCTAGTGAACATCGAGCCCCCTGTTGAGAAGAGACCCCCCATGCCATCACCTTTGGGGCTATGCAACAGCACGCTTGTAATGAGCAGTGCGGCTGAAAGCATCCAGACGGAAGAAACGATCGTGCGCAACATGCCTCGGATCAATAGTTGGGAGAGCCCACCCTAGGTGGGACGGGTTGTCGGACCCTTAGCCGCTGATCACCGAAGACAAGCTTCGGCTGCCCTGGTGCGAGGACAGGGGTTCAATCAGTGAAGTTCCACTCATCCTAGCCGGTTTGGGCAAACCAAGAATTTCCAGCAGGGTTGGGGCGATGTCTGAAAGTCCCCCGTGCTCGCGAAGGTGCACATCGGTCCCATGGCCAGGCAGTTTTCGCTTTTCTCCCTCAACCAGAATCACAGGTACGGGATTGGTGGTGTGGGCGGTCCAAGGGCGTCCATCGGCGCCTTGCATGACTTCGGCGTTGCCATGGTCGGCGGTGATCAACATGGTGCCTCCCATGCGGTTCGTGGCCTCCAGCAGCCGGCCGATGCATCCATCAACAACGGTGATGGCTTCGGTGGTTGCCTGCATCTGGCCGGTGTGGCCGACCATGTCGGGATTGGCGTAATTAATGACCACCAAGGAGTAGATCCCTTTCTGAACGGCTGCGATGCAGCTGTCGGTCAGCTTCTCGGCTGACATGGCTGGAGACTGGTCGTAGGTGGCGACCCGTGGGGAAGGCACGAGATGGCGATCTTCTCCGGGGAAGGCCTGTTCGATTCCCCCGTTCATGAAATAGGTGACATGGGGATACTTTTCTGTTTCAGCTGTACGGAACTGTCGGAGTCCGTGCTCAGAAACGACTTGGCCCAGCAGGCCTTCGAGTGATTCAGGGGGGAAGGCGACCTTGACCGGCAACCCCTGTTCGTATTGGGTGAAGGTGACGACCTCGAGGGGATTGAGCCGCTGGCGGGGAAATCCATCGAAAGTGGGCAGCACCAGGGCGCGGATCAATTGCCGCACGCGATCAGGGCGGAAATTGAAACAGATGACGGTATCTTCTGCGCTGATCAGCTCAGGGGATAAACGTACGGGTTCAAGGAATTCATCGCTGACGCCCTTCTCGTAGGACGTTTGCAGGATCTCGGCTGGCGACAATGGCGAAGGTTCGGAGGGTTCGCAGAGCAGTCGATAGGCCTTTTCGGTCCGATCCCAGCGGTTGTCACGATCCATGGCCCAATAACGGCCACACAACGTGGTGAGATGGCCAACGCCAGCGTCTTCGATGAGGTCCTGAATGCGGGCCAGAAACCGTGGAGCGCTGTTGGTTGGTGTATCGCGACCATCGGTGAAGGCGTGGATGCAGACCTCCTTGATGCCTCGTCCTGCTGCCCAGCGCAGCAATCCCCCCAGATGTTCGACGTGGCTGTGAACGCCACCATCGGAACAGAGGCCGATCAGATGGAGGCGGCCACCCTTGGCCAGCAGGTGATCAGCGGCGGCGTTGAGCACTGGATTGCTCGCCAGGCTGCCGTCCTCAACGGCTTGGCTGATGCGGACCAGTTCCTGGCGAATGACGCGGCCACAACCAATCGTCAGGTGACCCACCTCGGAATTGCCCATCTGGTTGTCAGGCAGCCCGACTGCGGCGCCACTGGCGGCGATAAGGGTGTGGGGATAGGCATGCCAGAGGGCATCCATCACCGGGGTGTGGGCAGAGCGCACGGCGTTGTGCCTGTCTTCCTCGCTGAATCCCCAACCATCCAGGATTGCAAGAACAACGGGAGCTACTGCTCTTTGCTGGTCAAGACGGGCCCGAGGTTCGGGGATGACGGCCATCGACCCAGACCCGTCACCTGTCACGTGGCCGATGGACGCTTGCTTGGGAGAAGGAACTGAAATCACCCGAAGGCTCGCTCCTTAAACAATGGGCATTCGGTGCCAACTTACAGCCCGCTCCTCGGAAGGATCCTCGACTGCTTGTGGGCGTCAGGCTTTGGTCACATGGGCCTCTTAGCATCAGGCGTATCAAGCAAGAAGGCCCTGCTCGTATGTCTGCGCCTGCTGTTTCAGGCCGGGGGCCTGAAAATCGAGTTCAGATTCTCTCCAGCATTGAACTGTCTCGGACTCTGGATCGTCTGGCGTCCCAGATCCTTGAGAGTGTCGTTGATCCAGAAGCATTGCTACTGCTGGGAATCCCCACCCGCGGCGTGGCTCTGGCCCAGGTTCTGGCGGATCGATTGGCGTTGATCGGGGGTCGTGTGGTGGCTCACGGCAGTTTGGACCCCACCTTCTACCGCGATGATCTGGAGCGTGTTGGTACACGTTTGGTTGAGGCCACCCAACTTCCCGTCAGCGTGGATGGTCGCCACGTGGTGCTGGTCGACGATGTGATCTTCACGGGTCGAACCGTACGGGCGGCCCTTGAAGCCCTGCAGAGTTGGGGACGCCCCCATCGGGTGCAGTTGGTGGCAATGGTGGATCGGGGCCACCGAGAGTTGCCCATCCAGCCCGACTTCTGTGGTCGCGTGGTTCCGACCACGCGATTGGAAACCATCCAACTTTGTCTTCAAACCGTCGATGGCGAGGAAGGGGTCTACCTGATCCGTCCCCCTGCCAGCGCTTGATCCGGGCTGGTAACGCGAGAGTTGATCAATCCAAGCCTGGACATTCCCATGGGGCTTTGGCTTGAAAACTCTTAGATGGACGTCAGTTCCTCGGGCCTGAAATGGGCGCGGAAGCGGCCAAAGGCCACAATCACAGGCAGGGTTGGACTGATGGGTCTCCCCTTCCAGTCCTCCAGCACCTGGACCACTTCTCCCTGCAGACCCTGAAGGTCGAAGGCCGCGCCCCGATGCTCAGGGTGGGTGTACACCACCACATTGCTGCTCACCTTGACCTGGTCTCCTGCCTGCATGAACAGATGTCAATGGACTTGATCGCATCCTGTCATGGCCCCTGCTGACCCCTGCGGGGCATGCAGGTGACTTCCGGCCCTTCTTCGTGAACCTGGCCTCCCACGGTGGCACATCCCTCCTGGAAGGCCTGCCATTGGGGTTGGCCACCCCGCAGGCGCCTTTGAATTTCGGCATCAAGCCCAGCGGGCGGCCCCCCCTCGGGGGTGGAACCGTGGCTGTGGTGCTCATGCTCCTGTTCCAGGGCGGCCGCCTTGGCCTCCACCCGCCGGCGCAGTTCCTGGCTGTGCCGCTGCCACCAGGGGTGGTCGAGGCGGTTGAGGGCATCGAGTGCCTCCCACCAATGGCCTGCGGCGGCCAGTCGTTCAGCCCGGCTGGCTTCCAGGCGGTTGCGGTTCCAGTTGCTGCGGAGGGCGTCTTGGAGGGTGTCTGCGGCGGATGGGTCGCTTTGGCGGAGCGGGGCGAGGGCGGCCACGGCCCCCTCGGGATCTCCCTGGCGGAAGCGGTTCAGCGCCACTTGTTTGATGGGCTCTGTCGCCGGAAGGGGGCCGGCGCTGGACTGGGGGCAGCGCTCACCGGGCGGGCAGGGCCCCTGGCTCGCCAGGGGGGCCGGGTGGTGCGATGTGACGAGGGTGTGCAGGCCTGCGGCGAACCCCACCGCCAGGAAGGCCAAGCCCAGCCAAGCAAGCCGCCAGGGGGGACGAGGGGCAGGATCTGGCCCTGTGGACGGATCAGGGACTTGAGCGTTCCGTCTCATGACTTCTTCATAACTTCATGACCTGCAGATCCCGAGCTGCCACCCTCCATCGTCGCCTCAAGCCGCTCGCCTGGTTCTCAGCGCACTGGACCCAGGTGGATGGGTCCATGGCGATGGCCGCTGCCCAACTCCTCGGCTTCCAACAGCAACTCGCCGCTGGCATCGATGTGAAAGCGCAGACGCATGTGATCTTCCCCACGTTGTCCGGGGCTTTGCAGCGGCAGGGTCATGGCTGGGGGCGGCCAGGGTTCCACCCGCAGCTGGCCGGTTGTCCTCGGGCTCAGCACCGGAAAGCCCGCCACGAACACCACCTCCGCGCGCTCCTGGGCCAGGGGTTCTCCCAATACCAGTTCAATGCACTCCTGGCCCTCCTGGCTGCAGGCCAGGACCATCTCCAACGGCTGTTCGGTGGGCCAGGCCTGGCCAGCAACGAACAGGGGATGCCAGCGGTGCTGACCGGAGCGTTGGTCCCAGCAACGCAAGCAAACGCCCCGAGCGAGCACATCCTTCAAAGTCACTCCAGGCGTAAGGGCCAGCGCCCCCATGGCGACGGCCTCGATGGGTCTGGCGCCCTGCAGGGGCACCCCGGGGAGTCGCTCCATCAACCATCGGCGCAGCAGCGGCAGCTGGCTGCATCCCCCCACCGGCAGCACCGCCGCGATGGCAGGGCCAGCCAGTCCTTCGCCCCGGGCGGCCGCCAGCACCGAATCGAGCAGGGCATCCAGCTGATTCACCAGGCCCCGCTCCACGAGGAGCCCCTCCAGGCCCGGGCGATCCAGGCGCAGTTCCCTCGTCTGACCAAGGGGATCCACCCAGAGCTCCAAGGCCTCCTCGGTGTCACTGAGGCGACATTTGAGGCGTTCGGCCGCCGCCAGCAGGCCGGGATCCGGCCCGGCCTCCGGGAGGAGAAGGGAGGCGATCCAGCGGTCCAGATCGCGCCCCCCGAGGGCCGTTCCTGCTTTGCCGATGACCCGGGCCGTTCTTAGGATCTGACCGCTCGCTCCCAGGTCACGCCCCGCAAAGCGCAGAAGCTGGGCGATAGGGGCCGCCCGTCCTTCGCCCCCCTCCAGCGCCACCAGCGACAGATCGATGGTCCCGCCGCCTGCGTCGACCACCAGCACCCGGCAACCCGGCGGCAACCCGGCGCCGATCGCCGCCGCGGTCGGTTCGTCCACCAGGGCCACTTCAGCGACGGGCAGATCCCGGCAGACGCGCTCCAGCCACTGGCGGTAGCCCCGGTAGGCCTCGATCGGGGCTGTCAGCACCAGGCGATCGGGGCTCAGCTCGACCGGCAGAGCGTCCCAGACGCATCGCAGCAGCAGGGCTCCCGCCGCTTCCGCATCCAGCCAGGGCGGCTCCTGATCATTGCGGGCCGGCTCCGTTTCGGATCCTGGACCTGCGGGGGCGGGACTCTGACCGATGTGCCTTTTGAAATCCCGCAGCAGACCCGGGTGGGGGTGGTTGGCCAGGCCGGCGTCAATCACCTGGCGACCGATGAGGGGACGCCGTTGCTGGGGATGGTTGAGCCAGAGCAAGCTCGCAATGACCCTGGGGCTGGCATTGCTGTACGGGGGGAGATCCAGCAGTCGTGGGGGGGCACCGGCCTCCTGCCAGGCCACCACCGTGGTGCTGCTGCCGAGATCGATGGCCAGGGTGCCCGGCATGGCGGAGGGGGCAAAGGACGGGGAGGCGGATTGGCCTGGGCCGGGTTCTCCGGCAAGGAGCGCAGACCAAGCGGCCGCAGGGCGCTGACCTAAGTTGGCATCAAAGGAGCGTCGCGATGCTGACCAGCAGTGATCTGAACCCCAAGGAATTGGCCAAGCGGGCTGAAAGCCTGATTCGTCATTCCAGCAATCGCTACCTCACCACGGTGCGTATCGCCTTTCGCGCCAAGCAGCGCCGCTTTGATGATTTTGACGGCCTCCTCGACGATTCGATGATCAAGCCTGTGCAGCGAGCCATCATCGAGCTCAGCGACGAGCAGGATCAACCCGATTTGCTGCCCGGCTGATCAGGCCGTGCGGGTCGGCGAGGGAGAGGGTTGGCGCCTGGTCTTCAATCCGCTCAGGCAACCGTTTCCTGTTCTGGTCGGTGGGCGCGATTGGGCGGCGGAGCTGGCCCTCAATGAGGCTCGGGTCATGCAGCTGGCTGTGGCCAGATTGGCCCGTCAACACGCTGAATTGATCGATCAAATGATGGTGGAAGAGGCCTTGAGCCTTGAGATCGAGACCCCCCTAGCCGAGGGCCATCTCTGGATGATCCTGGATGGGGATCGTTGCAGCTGGTCCCTTGGCTTTGTCCTGACCCCGGCGGCTGGAACCCGGGGGCTGGAGGGTCATTGGGATCCCGGGGCGAGCGAATCCTTTGCGGCGGCCCTGGCCAGCCTTGATCTGGCTCCGCTTGAGACCGACGAGCCAGCCCCCTCTGATAGGGATCGCTGATCGAGGCCGATTTTCCCCGTTTCGGGGGGCAGGACCCGGAGATCTCCAGAGTTTTCCTCAGCCTTTGGGCCTAGGGGCCGGCCGGTGCCGCACCGCTGGGGAGAACGGTGGAGGTCGTCGTTTTCCCCTTGACAAGTCGCTGCTCGTGGAGCGGATCAAAGGAATCGAAAGGCCTGGGCCCCTGGAACCGGGCACCCGAGGCCTCGGGGGTTAAGTCTCACAATGGGATCCGATTGCGGCGGCGCCGCTAGGGCCCGTTGACGGGGACTCGTCGATGTGGGGAACTGGGGCACATCAGAACCATCCTCCAGGGCATGACAAGCGCAGTGGATCCGGCCGAAAACCATGCCTCGGCCGAGAATCATGCCCAGTCTGAACACCATTTCCCGTCGGAGAGTCAAGGCCCGGCTGAGAGTGATGGCCCGGAGCACAACCACGGCATCGTCAGCCTCAGGGCCGATGTGCCGGAAGCGCTGCATGAAGCCATGCGGGAGTTCATCGACCACCATCCCCATTGGGATCAATACCGACTCTTCCAGGCCGCACTCGCCGGTTTCCTGGTCCAGCAGGGATTGGAGGATCGGGGGGTGACTCGCTGGTATCTGGCCCACCTCTTTCCGGCGCAAGGAGGCTTCGGCGCCAAGCCGGTTCGGCGGGCCGCTTAGAAGCCGGCTAAAAAAACCTGCGACTCCTGCATTGCCCGAACGGCAGCCGAATCAACCTCCCGGCTGGGACTGGACTGGCTATCCCCTCCCAGAGCGTCGATCCGGTCAGGGCATGGTTTTTCAGCAAACTCTCAGAGCGCCGCTGTGCCCAGCAGTTCATAGAGGCGGGTCGCGCAATCCTGCGGCACCGGCAGAATCGACAGCCTGTTGCCGCGACGCACCACCGCCAGCTCGTCGGGGCTGAACTCTTCACGCAAGCGGTCCAGGGACAGCAGTGGGGAATAGGTGGCCAAATACCTGAGCCGAACACAATCCCAGCGGGGAGATTCGGGCTTTGAAGCTGGATCGAAGTACTTGGATTTGGGCTCGAATTGAGTCGGATCGGTCAGACTCAGTTCCACCACTTCCATCAGGCCAATGATACCGGGTGGAGTGACATTGGAATGATAGAAAAAAGCCCGATCACCGATGGCCATGGCCCGCATGAAGTTGCGCGCCTGATAGTTCCGAATGCCGTCCCAAAGAGTCGTGCCATCGGCCTTGAGCTGGTCGATGCTGTAAGCATCTGGTTCGCTTTTCATCAACCAGTGGGCCATGGCGCTGCTGAGCGGTTGAAGGGTCAGAGGGCAGCGACAAGGGCACGGAAGTGGTCGCCGCGGGCTTCGAAATCACTGTATTGATCGAAGCTGGCGCAGGCAGGGGACAGCAGCACGCTGGCCTTGCCGCAGGCTTTGGCAAGGCCTGCCGCCAGGGGAACCGCCTGCTCGAGCCCTTGGACGCGATGCAACTGGCCGGGGTAGCCGTCCTGGCGTAGCAATGTTTCGAATTCCTCGGCCGCCGCTCCGTAGACAACAACCGCCGCCGCCTGCTGGCGCAATTGGGCCAACCAGCCGAGTGGGTCCCCCTGTTTGGATTGACCTCCGGCCAGCACCACCAAGGGACCCTGCAAAGCCTTGAGCGCCACCTCAGCCGCGTCGTAATTGGTGGCCTTGCTGTCGTTGTACCAGGTGATTTCACCAAGCTGGCGCAGGCGTTCGAGGCGATGCGGCACGCCCGGAAAGCGGCGCAAGGCCTGTTCCATCTGCTGCGGACTGAGGCCGGCGTGCAGGCCCACGGCCGTGGCCAGAAGCATGTTCTGAAGGTTGTGGGCCCCTGGCATGGCCAGGCAATCGGCCGCGAAGAGGGGGCCTGTGCGTCCCTGAACCATTCCCTCCTCAATCGAGAGCATGGCGTCGATGCCGGCGGGCAAATCTCTGGCTCTCCCTGCCGTTACCCAGTCGGCCCGATCCCAGCTCGAGGCGCGGGCGCGCAGGTCGGGATCATCGGCATTGAGGATGCGGCGTTCAGACTGCTCGATGAGTTGCCGTTTGATGGACCGATAGGCGTCGAGGCTGCCGTGGCGGTCGAGGTGATCGGGGGTGAGGGTGGTCCAGACCCCGATGGCGGGGGTGAGTTCGGGGGCCGCTTCAATTTGATAACTGCTGACTTCAACCACCAGCCAGTCAGGACGCTGGGCGTCGGGCTCCTGGCGTTGCAGGGCCAGTTCGGCGGCGGAATAGCCGACATTGCCGCAGAGCGGCGCATCCCGTCCGGCTTCCGTGAGGAGGTGATGGACGAGATGGGTCACCGTGGTCTTGCCGTTCGTCCCGGTGATGGCGATCCAGGGGGTCCCTACCGTGGCACGCCACGAGGAGCTGAGTTCGCCCTCGACCGGGATGCCCTGGCTGCGCCAGGTCAGCAGCAAGGGGTGATCCCAGCGGATGCCGGGGCTGACCACCACCCGCTCGGGCTGGGGCAGGTCCGCACAAGTGGCAGGGGTCAGGGGGGCCCCCAGATGAACGGCAATGCCTTCGTTGGCGAGACTTTCGGCTTGGGCCCGCAGGGTCCCGTTGTCCCGGCTTTCGATGATCAGAACCCCATGACCCTGGGAACGGAGCAGCCTTGCGGCACCGATGCCTGAGCGGCCGAGACCCAGGACCATTGTCGTTGGGAGGGGCTCGGTGGCCATGGCCAATGCTGCCCTCAAGCAGTAAGAAAAATGGGCGATACTGGAATCGAACCAGTGACTCCTACCGTGTCAAGGTAGTGCTCTACCTCTGAGCTAATCGCCCGTTGGTCAACCTGGAAACCAGGTGAGCCCTGGGCAGTCGAGAAACGAAACGCAATGTCTCGATCGACACAGAGAAATTAGCACCAGCCCCACCGCCCTAATGGGCGCAGGGCTCCTGAACCACATTGTCGCCGCCGTTCCCGGCACCCTTGCCTTCGCTCAAGGATCCTCTCGACCACCAGGGCCGCCTGGCTGCAGCCCGATACATGTGCCGGTGACTTGAGGGCGATTTCCACGTGGTGATGGCCAGACCTTCCGGAAACCCGATCAAGCGACCCGTGGCCATCGACTCGTGGTCTGCCTCAGGAGCGCAGTAGCTGAATGCGCCAGCGACCCCGCTTGGTTTCGCTGACGCTCTCGATCCGTACCTCCCCCCGACCCTCCAGCTGCACCCGCTCCCCTACCGCCAACTCCCTGCTGGGGCTGGTCACCACCTTCCAGTCGATGCGCACGGCCCCCTCGCGAATCAGTGTCGCCATGCGGTTGCGGGAGAGTCCGAATCCGGCGGAGGCCACCGCATCCAGCCTTTGGGAGGCTTCCACCGTGTGGAGGGCACGCGGCAGGCGCGGCGCTGGCAGGGCCAGATCCTCTAGGGGCCGCGCTTCGAAGCGCACCGCAACGGTCCGCACCACACCTTCCTGGGCATCGAGCTGCTGGGCCAGGCTGCGGCGGACGATCGCCTGGGCGCCCCTGTCGCCGCGGGGCCAGAGATCACCGATGTCGTCCTGGCGGGCGCCGGCGCTGATCAAGGCTTCGCGGAAATCCCCGGCGGCGGCGGGATCAAACAGAAAATTCCCGGCGATTTCCAGCCCCATGACATCCGGGGGGTGATCTTCGGACTCCTGAGAGGCTTCGCGGCGTTGCAACAGCATCTGGCGCCGTTCGCTGCCGGGATAGCCGCCAGCGCTGCCCAGGGAGAGTTCGCTCAGGGACCCCAGTCGCCGTTCCGCCTCCTCGCGCACAGCGGCACTGACAAAACCAGTCCAGACGGGTTGCCAGGTGCGGAGGGCCTCGTCGGCGGCCGCAAGCACCGGCGCCAGGGCTTCGGTGCTGGTGCTTTCCGCCAGGAAGGTTTCAGGCAAGAGCATGGATGGCGTCCGCAGTGATGGGCGTCCGAGCTGCCTCTAAGTCTCGCCCAGCCGAACCACGGCCTTGGGCCGTGCCCGTTGCAGGGTGGTCCAGGGAACCTCCTGGCCGGTCTCTGGCTCCAACACCAGCAGCCATTGCCCTTCCTCCAGTCGATTGCGCAGGCCCCGGATCCGATCCGCATCCTCGGAAGCGACGCTGAAGGCTGCGGCAAAACTGCCCATCCAGCCCGAAATCAGACCCAGCAAGCCGCCGATCACCGGTTCGCCCCAGGGGCCTAGGGCGGAGAAGGTGTGAAGATCCGTGATCTGGGTGAACGTGAGTCCGGCCAGAAAGCCGAACGGCAGCAGCCAGCGGGCCATCGATCGCTGGCGGCGGCGGCGGGCCGTGGTCGGATCCAGCCGTTCGATTGTGGCTGGATCCGTCTCGCCGGGGCCGACAGCGACCAGTTGCCGCAAGGGAGGCTTCAGATCCGCCAGTTCCTGCTTCAAGGAGCGCAGGCGCTCCCGGTCGTCCAGCACCACCACCACGCTCAAGGACACCCCAACCCCCCGCCCGCCTCGGGCGCCGACAAGTCGCTCACTACACTGCACCCTGGCAGGCCCCGCTTGGGCTGACCCCCCCATTCACGCTCCCCAGGGGCCCACCAATTGGCCGACATGACGAAGGTTCTGGTCTCCGATCCCATCGACCAGATTGGGATTGACATTCTTTCCCAGGTGGCCCATGTGGATGTGCGCACGGGCCTGTCTCAGGACGAGCTGATTGGCCTGATCGGCGATTACGACGCCCTGATGATTCGCTCCGGCACCCAGGTGACGGCGCCGGTGATCGAGGCGGCCCCCAAGCTGCGCATCATTGGCCGTGCCGGGGTTGGGGTCGACAATGTCGATGTCAAGGCCGCCACCCGCCGCGGTGTGCTGGTGGTCAATTCGCCCGAAGGCAACACCATCGCCGCCGCCGAACAGGCCCTGGCGTTGATGTTGTCCCTCTCGCGCCATGTGCCCCATGCCCACGCCAGCACGATGGCTGGTGGCTGGGATCGCAAGACCTACGTCGGCAACGAGCTTTACAAGAAGATCCTGGGGGTGGTTGGACTCGGCAAGATCGGTTCCCATGTCGCCCGGGTGGCGAGGGCCATGGGCATGGATGTATGCGCCTACGACCCCTTCGTTTCCCCCGATCGCGCCCAGCAGATGCAGGTCCGCTTGCTGCCGCTGCCCCAATTGTTCGCCGAAGCGGATTACATCACCCTCCACCTTCCGCGCACCCCGGAGACCGAGAACCTGGTCAATGCCGAGTTGCTGCGCACCATGAAGCCCACCTCCCGGCTGGTGAACTGCGCCCGGGGCGGCATCGTCGATGAAGCGGCGCTGGCGGAGGCGGTCGAGAAGGGGGTGATTGCAGGCGCGGCCCTGGACGTCTACGCCAAGGAACCCCTGGCCGCCGATTCACCGTTGCGTCAGGTGCGTGAACGGTTGATTCTCACGCCGCACCTGGGGGCTTCCACGGAGGAAGCGCAAGAAAACGTGGCCATCGATGTGGCTGAACAGATTCGTGACGTGCTTCTGGGGCTGCCCGCTCGCAGTGCCGTCAACATTCCCGGCTTGACGCCAGAGGTGATGGATCAGCTCAAGCCCCATCTGCAGTTGGCCGAAACTCTGGGGCAACTGCTCAGCCAGCTGGCGGGGGGCCAGATCGGCGAACTGGAAGTGCGCTTGCAGGGAGACTTCGCGGCCCATCCCTCCCAGCCCCTGGTGGTGGCGGCCCTCAAGGGCGTTCTATCCACCGCCTTGGGTGACAGCATCAATTTCGTCAATGCCTCCCTGGAGGCCCGCGATCGGGGCATCAAAGTCATTGAGGTCAAAGATGACGCCAGCCGCGATTTTGCGGGCGGCTCGCTGCGGTTGAGTTGCGAAGGGGTCAAGGGCCACCATTCCGTCACAGGAGCCGTCTTCAGTGACGGTGAATTGCGCATCATCACGATCGACGATTTCCCGGTCAACGTTGTTCCCAGCCGTCACATGTTGTTCACCCGCCACCGCGATATGCCGGGCATCATTGGCCAACTGGGTTCCCTGTTGGGTCAACACAATGTCAACATCGCCTCCATGCAGGTGGGACGGCGCATTGTGCGCGGTGATGCCGTCATGGTGCTGAGCATTGATGACCCCATCCCCTCCGAACTCCTGTCCTCCATCCACGCCATCGAGGGCATCCAGGAGGCCCATCCGGTGACCCTTTGATGGGGCCCACCTCCGACCCCGCCAGCCAACCCCTCGCAGGATCCAGCAACGCCGTCCGCGTGGGGCAAACCAATGGGTCCCCGGCCTGGTGGCGCCTTGAGATGGCTTGCCCGCCAGAACTGGAGGAGTCCCTGCTTTGGAAGCTGCCGACGCTCGGGATCTCCAGGGTGGCCCTCACCCATCGGCCGGAGAGCCCCCAACGGCGCCTGCTGTTGGCCTGGCTGCCTGAAATCGACTGGCCCTCCTGCGAACGGGCCGAACTGGTCCGGGCTCTGGAACCTTTGGGGCTGCCGTTTGGACTCAGCCTGCCGCCCTTGGAGTGGATTCTCCAAGATGATGAGGACTGGAGTCTGTCCTGGAAACAGCATTGGCAAGCCGATCCCGTCGGCCAATCCTTGCTGATCCTGCCGGCCTGGCTTGAGGCTCCCGCTGATCAGGCCCATCGCCGGCCGATTCGGATGGATCCGGGCAGCGCCTTCGGCACCGGCAGCCATCCCTCCACCCGCCTTTGTCTGGAAGCCCTTGAAGCCCTGGCGGAGCATCGGGGCGGCCTGGGTGCTCCCGACCCCTTGGAGGGGCTGCGGGTGGCTGATCTGGGCTGTGGCAGTGGCATTCTGGCCTTGGCGGCCCTGCGGCTGGGCGCCAGCCAGGTGGCGGCTGTGGACACGGACAGTTTGGCCATACGAGCCACGACTGAAAATGCCCGCCTCAATGACTTCAGCGTGGGCGATCGGACCCTGACAGCCGCGCAACTGCTCCTCGAGCTGGGTTCCGCCAGCGTCCTGGAGATCCTGCTGGAGGGTCGCCCCGCGGATCTGTTGCTGTGCAACATCCTTGCCCCTGTCATCGAGGCCCTGAGCCCCTCCTTCCCCAGCTTGCTGGCGCCTGGGGGGGTGGGATTCCTGAGTGGGCTGTTGGTGGATCAGGCCCCTCGACTGGAAAAGGTTCTGGCGGCTCAGGGCTGGCGGGCCCAACTGGTGGCACGGCAAGACAGCTGGGGGCTATTGCGCCTGGAGATACCGGCTGATGTTGCATAAGGCACGCTGATCTCTTCAGGGCTTTTGATTGGTCTTCCCAGCCTGCGGGCCCCAGATGGCTAGCAATCCCCCCGAGCTGGTGTAGGAAGGTCCTGTCCTACAGGCACGGATCAAACGTCGCCTGTGAGCTTCACTCCCTTTCATGGCTTCTTACAAGGTCACCCTCATCAACGAGGGCGAAAAGCTCAACAAGACGATCGAGGTTCCTGACGACCAGTACATCCTTGATGCTGCTGAAGAACAGGGCATCGATCTTCCCTACTCCTGTCGCGCTGGTGCCTGCTCCACCTGCGCCGGCAAACTCACCAAGGGAACCGTCGACCAGTCCGACCAAAGCTTCCTTGATGACGACCAAATCGAAGGCGGTTTCGTGCTGACTTGCGTGGCCTACCCCACCTCCGACTGCACCATCACGACCCACGCTGAAGAAGAGCTTTATTGAGCTCGACTTCGCGATTCAGCGTTCGTCCAGTTAGTTTCCCGTCGCCACCCTGCCGGGTGGCTTTTTTATGAGCATTCAGGTGCACGGCCTGCTGGATTTCGGCAGCGAACAGGTCAGTCCCGGCGGGCAGTTCAGTTTCCGAGTTCTTGGCCCTTGCTGTCGCCTCTTCGATCGCGAAGAGTTGCCCTGGCCTTGTTGTCGTCTGGCCTGGCGCAGCAAGGAACCGAGTTGGAGGCGGATCGGTCGTCGCTTTGTGCCGGATCTGGCGGCCCGCCGATGTCCGTCCTATTCGGTCGAACTGCTGCAGCCCGGATCCCGTCCCACCCCAACGATCATCACCTTGTTCCCCCAGCGACTGGCGGCCCCGCTGCAGGAGTGGTGGTACAGCAAGTTGCCTGGATCCATGGAACCTGAAAACGTTGAACCCCCAGGCCCCGAAGGGTCTGGGGGTTGAGTTGATGAAGCGATTGTTGAAGCGACCGGAAATAGATCTTTCGATCAGAAATAGATTTTGCCGCCGCCCCACTGAATGCCTTGCACCTTGGGGGCAACCAGGATGTAACCGGCAATCAGCCGCAGATCTTCGTCATCAAGATCGCGCATCTTGACAAATACATCACTGCTGCGAAGGCTTGGATGCACATCCGAAATGCTGTATTCACCGTCAAATGAGGTGGGGTCCTTCATGAAGTCCACCAACGCATCCACCGTGTCACGGGGAGGAGTGGCAAGGGCCAGGGTCTCGGGATCCAGACCCACGTTCTGGTTGGTCTTGGTGATGCCGCCAGCGTGACAGGTGCCACAGCTGTCATTGAACAGCTTGCGACCGCTCTTGATTTCCTTCTCGCTGAACGTCATTGTCGTGCCATCGGCCGTGGCGGGCACCGTCAGGGTGGCGGAGTCCCACCGAGCGGCGGTGGCAGGGCCGGCAAAGCAGACCAGCAGCGCCAAGGGCAGCACCAACAAGATTTTGGCGAAGGCGCGAAGGGCTGAGTGGAGGGAGGGGGCCATGGGAGAAGCCGGGGAACTGGCGGTGAGACCGCGACTGAGACCTTGTATCACGGCCTGTGGGTGCGCAGGCCGTGATCCATGCGAACTGTTGCAGGCTCAGTCCGCGTGGGGTCCGCTGTCAACATCGGTTTCTCCCCCTGGTGTCAGATCAATCCGCATGAAGTCCCGTGCCACCCGGGTTTCGGCAAAGATGGAACGCGCCTCGGCTTCCAGGTCCTCCGGGGTGACCGGATTGCCCTGAACGTATCGGGGACTGAGATGGGTCAGCACCAGTTGCTTGACGCCGGCCGCCAGCGCGGTCTGGGCCGCCATGGTGCTGGTGGAGTGCTGTTTCTGAATGGCCATCTCCGCTTCACCATGGGCAAAGGTTGATTCGTGGATCAGGAGATCGGCGCCACGGGCTAGTTCAACCGCCGCTTCACAGAACACGGTGTCTGTGCAATACACCAGGCTGCAGCCCTGGCGAGGTGGGCCACAGAGTCGAGCCCCATGGATGACCCGTCCGTCCTCAAGAGTCACGGTCTTCCCCGCCTTGAGGTCGGCATAGATCGGACCGGGGGGAATGTCGAGGGACCTGGCCCGGTCCACATCAAAACGGCCCGGTAGGGGTTTCTGGTCCAGGCGATAGGCGTAGGCGGGGATTCGATGGTTGAGGGGCGTGCAGCGCACGCTCATGTCCCCGTCCTCCAAGAGGATTTCATCGTTCTGTGCCGCCTGACGGACGCGGTGGCTGCGCAGGGGGTAGCCGATGCGGGTGGACGAGGTCCGCAGAACCCCTTCCAGATAGTCGCGCAGGGGGTCAGGTCCGTAGAGATCCACCCCGGGGCAGCGTCCTGCCAGCCCAAGGCTGGCTAGCAGGCCAGGCAGGCCGAAGACATGGTCGCCATGCATGTGGGTGATGAAGATCCGCCTCAGCTGGGAGACCCGCAGGTCACTGCGCAGAAACTGGTGTTGGGTGCCCTCCCCACAGTCAAAAAGCCACAGTTCGGCCCGCTGGGGCAGGCGCACGGCGACCGCCGAAACGTTGCGGCCCCGGGTGGGAACGCCGGAGCTGGTGCCGAGAAAGGTGACCTGCACGCCAGTGCTGCCCTGAGGCCGCATGTTGCCACGGGCCCTGGCCTCCTGTGGCCGTTGACGGCACAATGGCTGGCCTTGTCCGATCCAGCTGTGACCTGTTTTCCTGGCTGGCGTCCGCGTATCGCTCTGGTCCTTCCCCTGGTCATTGTGTTGGCGGCGCCAGCACGAACAGACGCGACCGATCCGATCCTCAGGATTCTTGTGCGGGAGGCCCCGTCCCTGGAGCTGAATGCTGCGGCGAAGGGCCTCAGGCTCAGTGATGCCCGGGGGCAGGGAATCTTCATCCTCGCTCCTGGACAAAGGCTGCGGTTGCGTGCCGGAGATCGAGGGCTGATCGTGGCCATGCCTGGATCCTCGCTGCGGCCGTCCTCATCCGGTCTCAGCTCATCCGGGTTGAGCGGAGAGGCCATCAACCAGCCGTTGGGAAAGCCAGCCCCCCAGAACGCCCTGATGGGAGAGCTGCCTGAAATTTGGGTGGACAGTACCGAGCCTGGTGGCCTGGTGTCCCTGGGGACGGCCCGGTATCGCGGGCGATTGCGGGTCGTGGCTGCCGGAGAGCGCCTGCAGGCGATCAATCACATCGCCCTGGAGAGCTATTTGCCCAGTGTGGTGGGCAGTGAGATGCCGGCCCAGTGGCCTCTGGCAGCCCTGCGGGCCCAGGCAGTGGCTGCGCGCACCTACGCCATGGCCCAGCGGCGGCCGCGGCAACTTTTTGACCTGAAGGCCAATGTCTCGAGCCAGATGTACAAGGGAGTTGAGGCGGAAACCGTGTCGACGCGTCAGGCGGTTGCCCAGACGAATGGGCAGGTTTTATTCTATCAGGGCCGCCTAATTGATGCCGTATTCCATAGTAGCAGCGGGGGTAATACGGAGAACAGCGGCGAGATCTGGAACCGTCAGCTGCCCTATCTGACCAGCGTCCCCGCTTTCGATCAGATCAGTCCCCTGCACAGTTGGAGCCAATTTTTTACGCCCCAGCAATTGCAACGTGCCTTTGCTGAGATCGGTGGCGTCACCGCCATTGAGCCCCTGGTCACTTCAACCTCCGGGCGCATCCGCCAAGCCCGCGTTATCGGTCCGGATGGTCAGCTTTTGCTGAGTGGCGCCGAATTGCGCCGTCGTCTCGGCCTGCGCAGCACCTTGGTGCGCTTCCAACTGGTCGCTTCTGAGAGGCCCCAAGCCACAACCCTGGCGGTCGGTCCCGTCAGTGCTGCCGTAGCGCAGGCGACGGAAGGGGGGGGCAAGCCCCCTGGGCGTTTCCCTGGGTTGAGGGTCCCGCCGCCCCCCCCTCCTCCCTTGGATGGGTTGACGGTGAGTCGCCAGGTTGTAGGTGACACTCTCGGGAGCCGTCTGGGCCGGGGGTTGCCTCTGCTTCCCCCCCGTTTGCCCCTGGGGGGGGTGGGCCAGTCGGTCCCGTCGCTCTCGTTGATGGCCGTTGGCCATGGTTTTGGCCATGGAGTAGGAATGAGCCAGTGGGGGGCCTACGGCATGGCCCTGAGGGGCAAAAGCCATGCGGAGATCCTCCGTCATTACTACCAAGGGGCCGAACTGGGCCTCGGATCCCTCTGAGCGTTCCGAACCAGCCTCGAGCCCGATCAGGCTGCCGAGCTCGGCCCTGTTGCCTAGGGATGGCCATTCACCCCGGATTCTTCGGCTCCCTGATGCCCCGGCGGTGGGAGAGCAAGTGGCTCAATGGTTGTTGGCCTCTCGCCTGGCGAATCCGGAACTTCCCCTGGGTCTGGCCACAGGCCGCACCATGGAGCCCGTCTATGGGGCCCTGGCCCGCCAATTCGCCCAGCGATCCGCCGCCGAACGCCAGCGGGTTCGTCAGCAATGGTGCAGTTTCAATCTCGATGAGTATGTGGGGCTCTCGCCCGAGGATCCACGCTCCTTTGCCGCCACCATGACTGCCCAATTGGTAGCCCCTTTGCGCCTCGATCGGAAGACGGTTTTGTTGCCCCGGGGCGACGGCGGTGATCCCTCGGGGGAAGCCCAGCGCTATGCCTCCTTACTGGAGGGTAAGGGTGGCTTGGGGCTTCAAATCCTTGGCATTGGTGTCAATGGTCATGTGGGTTTCAACGAACCTCCCTGTGGCGCTGATGAGCGCTGCCGTTCGGTCATTCTGAGCGCCAGCACGCGTCAGGCCAATGCGTTTGCTTTTGAGGATGATCCGGTCAGGGTGCCTGAGCAGGCCATCAGTCTTGGCTTGAGTGAGATTCTGAAGGCCCGTCAGATTCTTTTGGTGGCGACGGGTTCGGCCAAAGCAGGGATTCTGCGTCGTGCCTTTGAGGAGTCGCCAACTACCGACGTGCCCGCCAGCTGGCTGCAGGGCCACCCAGATGTGACGATCGTGGCGGATGAAGCCGCGCTTGGGAGTTGGAAATTTCCTCAGTCTGCTGAATTTGATTAGCCGGAGGTCTCGAGAATCAGCTCCAGCAGGTTGTCATCCACCTCTAGATTGCTGACGACGCTGCGAACATCGTCCAGGTCTTCGATCACCTCCAGCATGCGCAGGCAGGACCGCACGTTGTCGCTGTTGTCCAGGTGACAGGAGGTGAGCGGGATCCAACGGTGTTCCCAATCGCAAACCTTGAAACCAAGGCGCCGGAGGCCATCCTGCAGAGCTTCAAGGTCAGCGAATTCGCCGATGACCTCGGCCGCATCCGCTTCGATCTGCCAGCTCAGCACCGCAGGACCACCGCCTTCTTCAAGGGCCAGCAGCATTTCCACCAGGGTGTCTTCATCGTTGTTCTTGGCCGCGTTCAGGTCGAGACGGACCACTGATCGCTGCACGAAGAGATAACTGACGCACCCGGTTTCACCAAGGTTGCCGCCCTGCTTGCCGAAGGCCAGCCTCAGGTCCGCTGCGGTTCGGTTGCGGTTGTCGGTAAAGGCTTCGACAAGGACGGCCACCCCCCCGGCCCCATAGCCCTCGTAGCGGACCGCTTCAAATTGGTCTCCATCGCTGCCACTGGCGCCAGCCCCTTTGGCGATGGCCCGATCGATGTTGGCGTTGGGCACGCCAGCGGCCTTGGCTTTTTCAATGGCGGTACGCAACTGGAAGTTGCCGGCTGGATCGGCGCCAGATCTTGCTGCCACCATGATTTCCCGCCCCAATCGGGTAAAAACCGCGCCGCGCTTGGCATCGACAACGGCTTTGGTGCGTTTGATCTGGGCCCATTTGCTGTGGCCAGCCATCAGAAGCAGTGGGGAATGGTGGGCGTATCAGGTGACCTCAAAGTCGGGCACCTTCTGGAAAAATCCTGCCAGTCTTGCTCTCCCTGGAACCAGGTCAGCCTTCCGCCTGAAACACCAGCCGGGGCTGGAGTTGATCTCCTGCCACGGCCCGGGCGATGCCTGCGAGTCGACCCTCCTGGTTGAGGACAGCCACGGCTTCATCTTCCCGGTGGGTGGCGGCGGCCGCGAGCCGTCGCCCGCAGTTCCAGTCCACCTCTTCGTCGGCCGTCAACCAGCGTTGGCCCAGGTGGGGCAGGGCCAGGAGGGGATCGAGCAGGGGTGGACGTGGGTCCTGGTCCAGGCTCTCCAGGGGCACGGATTGGTCAAGGGTGAAGCCAAGGGCTTCGCTGCGGCGGAGTTTGGCCAGGGCACCGCCGCAGCCCAACCGCTCTCCCAGGTCCCTGGCGAGGGCGCGAATGTAGGTGCCGGCGGAACATCGCACACTTAGGGAAAGCTGGCCGCTCTGGGGATTCCAGTCGAGCACTCTGAGCTCGTGAAGGGTGACGCTTCTGGCTTCCAGCTTCACCACCTCGCCCCGTCGAGCCAGGGCATAGGCACGCTCGCCATTGATATGGACAGCGGAGACCTGGGGGGGACATTGCAACAGCGAACCCCGAAAGGACTCCAGCAAGGTGTCGAGCTGGGCCACCGTCAGATCGGGAACGGGCGATCGCTGGGTCACCTCACCGTCCAGGTCGTCGGTGCTGGTTCGCAGGCCCAGTTGGATGGTGCCCTCGTAGGCCTTGACTCCCGGCAAATAAGGCAGAAGACGGGTGGCGGGGCCAAGGGCGATTGGAAGCACCCCACTGACAGCAGGGTCGAGGGTGCCGCCATGACCGACCCGCTTGAGCCCATAGGCCCTGCGGACCAAGTTCACACACGTGTGGGAGGTTGGTCCTGGTGGTTTGTCGAGGACCAGGAATCCGCAGGGAATAGGGGCCAGATCAGGCGAGTGCGATGTTGATGCGTTTGCGGTTGCGCAGTCCCCGTTTGATGGATTCGAATTTCACCACTCCGTCCACCAGGGCGTACAGGGTGTCATCGGAACCACGGCCGACATTCAGTCCGGGAAGGACGGCCGTGCCGCGCTGACGAATCAGAATCGAGCCGGCGCTGACGGATTCGCCGCCATAGGCCTTGACCCCCAACCGTTTGGAGTTGGAATCGCGGCCGTTGCGTGTGGAGCCTGTGCCTTTCTTGTGGGCCATGGTGAGGGGGGAAGTGGGGTTGGATTAAGAGTAGGGACGATGGCCGTATGGGGC
Organism: Aphanothece sp.; assembly: GCA_040373885.1. Taxonomy (GTDB): domain Bacteria; phylum Cyanobacteriota; class Cyanobacteriia; order PCC-6307; family Cyanobiaceae; genus Cyanobium. Next base: position 2,846 of record JBEIVL010000027.1, on the reverse strand, counting down.
CGGAGCAGGCGTCAGGCGACCGGTTTGCCTGCCACGGTGATCGACTGGACCATCACCCGGGTGAGCTCTTGACGGTGGCCGTTTTTGCGGCGGGTCTTCTTTTTGGGGCGCATCTTGTAGACAAGAATTTTGGGACCCCGGCGGTGGGCAAGAACCTTGAGTTCCACCTTGGCTTGGTCCACATAGGGACGGCCCAGGGTGGTGCCGCTGGCATCCTTCACCAACAGCACGGTCTCCAGGGTCACCGTGGAGTCAATGTCTGCATCAAGGCGATCGAGGTCGATGTAACGGTTCGGCTGCAGCCAGAACTGCTGGCCTGAGGCCTCGACGATGGCGTAAGCGTTGCCGGGAGCTGGAGCGGAAGCGGTCATGGGGCGGTGGGCGCGGCCAGGCTGGTGGTCATCCCCGGGGGGAGGCCGCCATTGGGCCTGGTCTCACGGCTTTCAAAAGACAATCACAGATCCTGGCTTTTCTCGTCTCACTTCGTCAAGATGCCTAGGGTCGTGGCCCTAGGCCCTTCACTGCTGAATGCCCGAGCCGCTGCTCACCATTGCTTCCTTGTTGCGCGAGCCCAGGCTGTTCCAGGCTTGTGCTCAGTGGCTTCAAGGCGGTCGCTATCAGCTGATTTCCCTCGATCCCGCTGAAAATCCGGTGGAGGTGCTGGATCGACGTCGCGAAGATTTTGACGCGGTGCTCCTGGAGCAAGGGGTAATTTCTCCCCAAATTCTTCGCACCTTGGGCGACCAGGGCCTGCTGCTTCCCGCCGTCGTGATCGGTGAGGTGACTGGTCGGCAGGAGTACCACGACGCTGAAGTGCATCTGCCGCCTGACCAGCTGGCGCAGTTGAGCTATTCCTTTGATGCGGCAGTGTCCCGCTTCCTGCGTCGGGGCCTTTCCAATGGCAATAGCCAGGGGGCTGCTGGTCCCGCCAAGGAAACGACCGATCGTTGGAAGTTGGCCAATCGCCTGAATGGTCGTCTTGGCTATCTGGGGGTCTATTACAAGCGGGATCCATCACGCTTTCTGCGCCATCTTGGTGAAAGCGAACGTCATGAACTGCTCGATTCACTCAAATTAACCTACCGGGACTTACTGATCAGTTACTTTCAAGATCCTGCCGCTGCCAACCAGGCCCTAGAGAGTTTCGTCAATACCGCCTTCTTTAGCGATCTGCCGATCACCTATACCGTTGAAATTCACATGAACTTAATTGATGAGTATGATAAACAAATCAAGCTCGAGGGTCACAAAAACAATTTTCTCCAGGATTACCGCCTTGCGCTTCTTGATGTCATGGCCCATCTTTGTGAGATGTACCGTCGTTCGGTGCCGCCCGACGCTCCCTTGGGCCTCACTGCTGTCAAAGGGGCCCTGACGAAATCAACCGTCCCCTTCGCCATGGATCAGTCCTGAAATGTCACCTCGCAAGACCTACATTCTAAAGCTGTACGTGGCAGGTAACACCCCCAATTCAATGCGGGCCTTAAAAACATTGCGCAATATTCTCGAGACCGAGTTTCGAGGAGTTTATGCCCTCAAGGTTATTGATGTTCTTAAGAATCCTCAGTTGGCTGAGGAGGACAAGATTTTGGCCACACCTACGCTCGCCAAAATCTTGCCTCCGCCTGTTCGTCGTATTATCGGAGATCTTTCCGATCGTGAACGGGTTCTGATCGGTCTCGATCTACTCTTCGAGGAACTCAGCGACGAGGGTTACACCCAAGAGGATGAGCTTTTCGATGCCCCTGACTCAGAGGCTTGAGTATGGAAATGCTCGTAAAACCGTTCCTATTCTGAATCAACCCCTAGTCTTCATTCATGCAGGACCCCAGCCTGAGCAGCAATTCCCCCAGCACTGCCCTGATGCAGGTACAGAAACTCCCTACGGGGATGGAGGGTTTCGATGACATCCTTCATGGAGGTTTGCCCATTGGGCGCTCGACGTTGATCAGTGGCACATCAGGAACTGGTAAAACTGTTTTTTCCTTAAATTTTTTACACAACGGGATTCGGGATTTCAATGAGCCGGGGATCTTCGTCACCTTTGAAGAGTCCCCCCTCGATATCTTGCGTAACGCCGCCAGTTTCGGCTGGAATCTTCGCGAAATGGTCGAACAAGATAAGCTCTTCATCCTGGATGCTTCTCCAGATCCTGAGGGACAGGATGTGGCTGGGAGTTTTGATCTTTCTGGGCTGATTGAGCGTATTAATTACGCCATTCGTAAGTACAAAGCCCGTCGGGTCGCCATTGATTCGATCACGGCTGTTTTTCAGCAATACGACGCCGTTTCGGTTGTACGGCGTGAAATTTTCAGGTTGATTGCCCGTCTTAAGGAGATTGGCGTGACCACTTTGATGACCACAGAGCGGATAGACGAATATGGCCCTATTGCTCGTTATGGTGTCGAAGAGTTTGTTAGCGATAATGTGGTTATTCTCCGTAACGTCTTGGAGGGTGAGCGCCGTCGCCGCACGGTTGAAATTCTCAAACTTCGAGGCACAACTCACATGAAGGGTGAATTCCCATTCACGATGGGTGCCCATGGTGTGAGCATCTTTCCTTTGGGGGCCATGCGACTGACGCAGCGATCTTCCAATGTGCGGCTGAGTTCGGGGGTGCCCCGTCTTGATGAAATGTGCGGGGGCGGGTTCTTCAAGGACTCGATTATCTTGGCCACCGGTGCCACAGGAACGGGTAAGACCTTATTGGTTAGCAAATTTATTGAGGATGCCTGTCGTAGTAAGGAAAGGGCTATCTTGTTTGCCTATGAAGAATCGAGAGCCCAGCTTCTTCGTAATGCGACTAGCTGGGGAATTGATTTTGAACAAATGGAGCAGGATGGCCT